>CALCJM010000015.1 GCA_937967505.1 uncultured Pirellulaceae bacterium
GGTAATTCCCATCCGCACCGAATTCATCCAGCGGTCGAAAACTCAACCACAGAGGACGCTGAGGTTCACAGGGGGATGGAGCTTGATATCGTCATCAGTAGCCACCAAGAAAAGAAAAAACGGGCAGAGACGACATTCCCCGTAGTGCAGGCTGCCAGCCTGCCACAAGTTCTTAAACATGCGGGCTAGCAGCCCGCACTACGGAACGCAAACATTAACGTCGTGGACTCTTACGGCGGTTCAGAGGGTTGTGTGAAGAGGATTTTTTTGACCTCGATAAAGATCATTTTGTTTACTGGGCTGAGGTATGAACCAAAGACGGAGAAACAGCATACAACCAATTTGAAATCCGCCTCTGTGAACCCCTGTGATCTCTGTGGTAATTCCCATCCGCACCGAATTCATCCAGCGGTCGAAAACTCAACCACAGAGGACGCTGAGGTTCACAGGGGGATGGAGCTTGATATCGTCATCAGTAGCCACCAAGAAAAGAAAAACGGGCAGAGACGACATTCCTCGTAGTGCAGGCTGCCAGCCTGCCACAAGTTCTTAAACATGCGGGCTGGCAGCCCGCACTACGGAACGCCAAAGCGTTTAACGACGTAACCCGGTGCGACATAGCTCGGCCAGAATTCTCATTTGTTGATTATTTGCCGGCCGTTAATTCTGGTAAGATGCGGAAGTCTATTTACACACACACCTTCAAAACCAGCCGATGCAATTTCAAATCTTGAAACCCAAGTTCCAGGTCGGTGTTGTCTTACTGTTCGCCATCCTGGTTCCACACCGTCAATGGCTCCATGCCCAATCCACCGGTGATGATCCAATGCAGATCGTCCGGCAATACCAACAACAGCGCGTCGATGCCATCGAGCGTGTCGTCGGAAGTGTGATTGCAATCTATGGTGATGACAGGGCTGGCGGGGGTTCGGGAGTCATTATCAGTGCATCAGGACTGGCATTGACCAATCATCATGTCATCATAGGCGCTGGCACCCAAGGTTGGGGCGGGCTGGCCGGCGATCGCATGTTTCCCTGGAAATTGGTCGGAACCGATC
This sequence comes from uncultured Pirellulaceae bacterium, assembly GCA_937967505.1. Taxonomy (GTDB): domain Bacteria; phylum Planctomycetota; class Planctomycetia; order Pirellulales; family Pirellulaceae; genus Mariniblastus. Next base: position 1,059 of record CALCJM010000015.1, read on the forward strand.
CCGGTGGCGATGTCTCATTGATCCAACTGGAGGGCGACGAGCCTTTTCCATGGTCTCCGCTGGGAGACTCTGACCTCGTTCGGGTTGGAGATTGGGCGTTGGCGATGGGCAACCCTTTTCTCCTGACTGAAGATCAATCCCCAACGGTGACGCTCGGTATCGTCAGCGGCGTCAAACGGTACCAGTACGGCGCAGGAAAAAATCAACTGGTCTATGGAAACTGCATCCAGGTGGACAGTTCGATTAATCCGGGAAACTCTGGTGGCCCCTTGTTTAATTTTGCTGGCGAGGTCATCGGCATCAACGGCCGAGGAAGCTTTCGGGATCGTGGCCGGGTCAATGTGGGCTTGGGATACGCAATCTCTGCCAACCAGATAAAAAATTTCATTCCGGATCTGATGGCCACCAAGCTGACCGAACATGGAACGCTGGACGCTAATTTTTCGGATCGGCAGAGCAGCGCGGGAGCAAAGGTGGTCTGTTCAACGCTCAACACCAGCTCACCCGCCGCAGTTGCCGGGCTGGCACTGGGCGATGAACTGGTCGAATTTGAGGGTACTGTGATCAAGACGGCCAACCAGTTCACCAACCTGATTTGCACTTTACCTGAATCGTGGCCGGCCAACCTGAAGCTGCAAACACCTACCGGTCAAATCAAAGACATCACCGTCAGGTTGCGCGGGCTACCCTACGCGAAACCCAAAACCGGCCGGATGCAACGTAAATCACCACCGAAACTACCACCCGGCCTTCCTGAAAAACCGGGCGACAACAAAGAAACACCGCCCGACAAAAAAGAAATCCAGCGACAGCGGAAACTGGAGATGCTCAAACTGCTGTCCTCCAAACCTGGCACAGTCCGCAACGCTCAAATCAACCGCCAGTACACCACGCGTCTGTTGCAACAGATGCGATCCGCCTGCGGGGTAACAGGCGACGAATCGAAGGCGCATTTTTGCCAATTGATTGATATGGCTTTGATCACCACACCGGTCGGGCGGCATGTGCTACGCACCACACTCGCCGGCGACGGGCGATGGCTGGTGGAACAATTTGAAGCCGCAGCGCTGAACGAAAAACGAATCAAACCAGATGCCGAGGCAACCGAAGTGTTTCTGTACGATGGCGAAACGTACTTCCGGCTCTCCAATGGAGACCAAGAGGATGGCAAAATCCGGGCGTGGACGGTGGAATCTCTTTCACCGGTCGAGGCCAAACTACAGCTGCCAATGCTACAGGCAATCGCAATAACGGGATTGAACAGAAAAACGCCGCTGGAGAGTATGGGCACTGTGATGCTCGACGGCAGCGACCGATGCGGACGTTCCAACGCGTACCGGTTTCGCATCAAGGACAAAGACCAGGACCCGTTGTTTTTGTGGACGTTGATGCAGCCCCTTGATGCGTCGTCCTCCGGAAAACCATGCAAAATTTCGGCCAGTCTGGATTGTCTGGAGGGTGGTGTCGCTGCGGGGGTGACACTGGAGGACTGGGAAACGGTCGGCAATCTGGCTATCCCGCTTTCTAGGAATTTTATTGCCGGATTGGACGAGGAGGTCTCCGTTAAGCTAAAAAACTTACAGGCAACGTCAGTGGACAAGGCAGCATTCGAGCAAATGCTGAACGATTGGACCAAAACTGTCGCGGGCAAATTAGCACAGGAGGCTGATAATGAAAGATAGCACCGGTGCCCTCGCGCCTCGCATGGTGGTTCCTCTCTGGCGACGCGTTTTATTGCTGTTGCTGCTCTCCTTGGCTTCGACGGCATCCGCCCAGCAACCCACGTCTTCATCGCACGCGCTGAAACAGATAATCGATCGCATCCAACCCAAAATGGCAAAAGTGATCGGTGCGGGCACCGGGCGCGTCGATGGGTACGCGACCGGCGTCGTGGTCAGCGCCGATGGTCTCGTCCTGACCACTCAGGGAGTGTTTCTCGATGGACCACAGGTCAAAGTCGAACTTATCGATGGTAAAAGCTATCCGGCAACCATTCTCCGCCGCAACCGTACCCTGCAATTAGCGTTGTTGAAGATCGTACCACACAAAAAACTTGATTTCTTTTTGTTGTCGGAATCGCCAGTCGGCCAAAAAGGAGACTGGGTCATCGCACTCAGCAACGCGTTTAAGGTTGCCAGTAAATCAGAACCCGTATCGGCCATGATTGGGGTGATTTCGCTACGCACGTCAATGGAGGCACGATTAAACAAACGCGATGTCGCTTATAAAGGTCCGCTGGTACTGATCGATGCCATCACCAGCAACCCCGGTGCAGGTGGCGGAGGGGTCATCACCATTGACGGAGATCTGGTCGGGATGATTGGTAAATTGATCAACAGTTCGGAGACCAACACACGCATCAATTACGCGGTTCCAGCGGCCACACTAAAACAGTTCGTTGACGGCACACTGGAAGACGCTCAGAGCTCTTCCCCGGCCTCCGCCGCAGAAGCCGCCCAACCGGCCGGTGAACTTGGCATCGTGCTGTTCAAGCTGGGTGGAGGCAGTGACCCGGCCTACATTGACCGCGTCCGGCGGGGGTCCGCAGCGGCAAAACTGAAACTCAAGCCGGATGACATGATTGTCTCCCTAGCAGGAAAACAGATCGGTTCGGTAAAAGAGTATCAGGCTGCAGCAAAAGATCTCGTTGCGGGAGAATCGGTGACTCTGATCATCAAACGTGGCGTCGAAATCATCAGGCTACAGATTACCCCGCGCGAGACGAAACCATGACAGAAACCAACACAAAAATATGCTGTTGCTTGACAGGGGGCCAATTACGAATGTGCCAATTGCGAGTGCGCCAATCGCGAATGTGTTTGGCGATTATGATTTCGGTCTTCGTCAGCGTGGCTGGCGGGGTTGAAACTTCAACCGGATACGCACAATCAAACGCGCGAAACGCCGCAGCTGTTGACGACAGACCAATTGCTCCCTTGATGGCAATGCAGGCAACAGCCGCCGCATTTCGTGCCGCAACGGCGAAGGTCCAGCCCTCCCTGGTGACGATTGAATCGTGGGCAAAGGCAGCACCGGCGTCAGCCTAACCGTGCTTGTTGATGGTCGTTCAGCAATAGCACATGCTTTGACAATCATCTAAACCGGATGGAAGAGTCACGACGCCTACAAGACGCCATTCTCACAGGCAATGGGAAGGTATCTCAAGCGGATCACCCTGGCCAGCGAGTGACGAAATCGGGCGATTTTGAAACGTGGTTCGCCACCTAGCGATTCCAATGACTTCCGCGTTGATGCACATTGTTGCAGAAGGCGGGCGCTCTGGCGGCAGGTCATTTAACCCTTCACCGCACCCAGCGTAAGACCGCGGACGATGTAGCGCTGGGCGATCAGGGCGATGAGGACCGGCGGGATCATGGCGATCATCGCGCGCACCGCCATAAACCAGAACTGCACGCCGCGGCTGTCGACGCCACCAGCCATATGCACGGGAACGGTGATCACGTTCTTGGCAGCAAGCGTCAACGCGAACAGAAATTCGTTCCAGGTGAAGGCGAAGATGATCAGACCG
>CALCJM010000016.1 GCA_937967505.1 uncultured Pirellulaceae bacterium
ACTGAAGGAGGCGAAATTAACTTCGCCGGGCGTCATCACAACGTCCTTGCGAATTTTACCTTTCACTGAAAATTGCACTTCGCCGCGTTGCGTGTATTCACCGATGCGGTCCAGTTTGACGGTGACGGTAGCCTTCTTTTCACCGCGAAATGTGCGGGTTTGGAACTGAGCCAAGACCTTGGCGGTTTCCCCGGGAGCCACCGTGGAAGTCAAAATCGTCGGTTTGGTGCAGCCACACGAGGCTTTCACATCAAACAGATTCAACGTGTCGTCTGTCGAATTGACGAATTCGAAAATATGTTCCTGTTTTGACAGCGCCGCAACGGCTCCAAAGTCATGCTGTGTTTCGACTGATTCGAGCAGTTTTTGCGACCAAGGGATCCGAACGTCGGTGGTTTGAATCTGGCCAGTGGTCGGGGGATTGTTGGGTGACCAAGTGCCGCCGTAGACAGGTTGATTGCTGTGATACTGGACGCGCGGTTGGTTTGGTGTGACCGGGTAGGATTGAATATGAGTTGTTTGCGGTACGTATTGCTGATAGACCTGAGCCTCGACAGCTGCGGACAATCCAGTTACGGCAACGGCAAAAACGCCAAGCATGATTTTTGAATACATGTGACTCACTCCACTGAGAGATTGTTGGGGGTACTGAGTCGATTCCTTCAACTCGTTTTCAGGATCAACGAGGCCTAAAGAGGCTCATAAAAACTGCTTCTCAAAAAACATCAGCTGGAAGATTCAGCCGGTTGAACTTTGCCAACGTTTTTCTAACGCTTGAAAATACGGAACCTTCAAAGTAAAAGTCCGCGAAAGTACCAATTTTGAATAGTTTTGACCAAAAGCTTCATTTCAGGGCATGGTTGTGCCAGTCAGGTAAACCCTGCGGTGGATCGACTTCCCCTTTTTTTTTCAAAAATCAGGTAAGAAGTCAATTCGGAATCCGTATCGCAACCTTGCTTATAGTTGCAATACCTGCCAAAAGATCAAGCGTAGACGGCTGTGTAGAGGCTTTTGGGCCTCTGGGGGCAAAGCCACCGTAACAGGCTGAGAGGCAAAAGAAACAGGAAAGTTACCCGACTAGGACTCGAACCTAGACTAACGGTACCAAAAACCGGGGTGCTACCATTACACTATCGGGCACTTCGTCTGTTGAGACACGTTTTAGCAAAAAGCCGGACCGGCCTGAATAGGGGTTCAGGAAAAAAAATGACGATTAGATAAAATTGAGAATGATAGTCCGGACAGCCCCGATAACAGGACTTTGTGGGGGGGGAGTCTCACGTCGGTAATCTCCAAACGCAGCTACCTTCGCCGGGCGGTGGCTGGGTCAGGAACGTTTTGGCTACGGTTGCTGGTTCTGAAACACGGAAAACGCCAACTGTTCCAGCTCCATCGCGAGGTCCACCTCAACGAGGCTGACATTCTTGGGGACGGTCAGTGTCACCGGAGCGAAATTCAGGATCCCCGAAATTCCGGATTTCACGATTCTTTCCGCCGCTTCGGCGGCTGCCGTGGCAGGCACTGCCAAAATTGCCACCTTTAACTCATGCCGTTTTACGATTTCGGGCAACCGCTCAATGTGTTCAACCTTCAGGCCCTGAAAGGTCTTCTCCAGCACATTTTCATCCACGTCCACGACAGCAACGACATCGAACCCCTGTTTGGCAAATCCACGATAGCCCAGCAACGCTTGGCCCATATTTCCACATCCAACGAGCACCACAGGCCATTTTTTGTCCGTGCCAAGGATCTTTTTTATCTGGTCAATCAACTCCTCACAGCGGTATCCAATCCCCGGATATCCAAACTGTCCAAAGTATGCGAAATCCTTTCTCACTTGGGCTGCTGTGAAACCCAAGGCCCTGCCAAGCTTGCTGGAGCTGATGGTTTTCTGTTCGCTGCGATGCAAATGCTGCAGCTCGCGCAGGTAAAGGCTCAGCCGCGACACGACCGCTTTGGGGACCAGCGGTTCGCGCCCCGATGTGTCTTCCGAAATGGAATCTTCGATGCTCAACGTGATGATTATAAATAAGGATCTGGAATCAGAAAGCGGAACGCGCTGCGGGACTGTTGGAGGTAGCTCAGGCTAGATTTAAGCACGACTAACAGATGGGAGCACTCTACCACCATTTTACTATGCCCCCAGATTTCTTGTACCCGGTAGAATTTCCGGTTTTGGCTATGTTGCCCGAATTGTAGAGGAGGCTGTGTTCGTCACGGTTGATAAAACCGGCTGTCTTGCACCGGTTTATCCAAACCCAACCTTATCGTTTGGCCAACCCGCAGACCCGCGCGCGTAGGATTTACTGTTTCCGGATTCCGGTGAATTGAGACGATCCGGAATAATCGTTACAGACTACCTGTCGTTTTTATCTTTCTTTGCCAAAGCGGTTTACGTCTTTCACCCCGGCTACCCAGATAGCCGAATCAGAATCTGTCCGGGGGACCCTGCCAGCCAAGTGTACGGGATTGTGCTTGGCCGTCCTTCTGCCGCTTAACTGGTGACCGTTTGTGGGGTCGCCATTTCAAGGGAGAACGGATTCCTTTTGTGAATGGTTGGCATGGCGAATGGTTTCGTCAGACCAGATGCCGCCACAACGTTTGAAACGTCAGAATTTTTGGAGAAGTTACGATGAAATTGGTAAGAAGTCTGCTGACCTCTGCAGCATTTGCTGCGGCCGTTATGTCAGCCAGCTTCAGCTGGGGTCAATGCTGTGGTGGCGCAAGCTACGACACTGTTGCCGCTGCTGCCCCTGCTTCCGGTTGCGGATGCAGTTACACAGTCATGAAGACTGTTTCGCGTGTTGTCAACGAACAGCAGCAAGTCACCAAGTACCGAACTGTCACAAACACTGTTTATGATAACGTTCAGGTTCCTGTGACTCGCAATGTTTGCGAGACCAAAATGCGAACCGAAAACTACACAGTTCAGGTTCCACAGACATCGACAGCTTACCGTACAGAGAACTACACCGTTCAGCGTCCGGTTACTGAGACTGTCATGGTTTCACAGAACTACACCGTTCAAAAGCCGGTGACTGAAACACGTACCCGCACAGAGAGCTACAAGGTTCAGCGTCCAGTGACAGAAACTGTCATGAAGACTCAGAACTACAAGGTTAGCCGACCTGTCACAGAGACAACTTACAAGACTGTTAATTACACAGTTTGCAAGCCTGTCACTGAGACTCGTCAGCGTACCATTAACTACACCGTCAAGCGTCCTGTAACAGAGACCAAGTCTCGTACCGTTACAACCAACGTTCGTCGTGCAGTTACCGTCAACAAGACACGGACTGTTAACTACAAGGTTAGCCGGCCTGTCACAGAGACACGCATGCGTACCGTCAACAGCACTGTCAAGGTTCCGGTTACAGAAACTAAGTACCGCACAGTCACAAGCACTGTTCAGGTTCCTTACACAGAAGTAAAGAACGTTACTGTTCAGGGTGGACACTACGAGACTCGTCAGGAAGTCATTCCGGGCAAGTCTTACACCAAGCAGATTCGCACCGGTGGAGGTTCTTCAGTGAACCCACAAACTGGTTGCCGCACCATCTGCCCACCAAAGTGCCAGACTGTGACCTGCAAGTCACCTGATCGCACCGTCTGCAAAAAAGTCTGGGTTCCTTCTTGCGAAACAAAGCAAGTGACTGTGAACAAGACTCGCTGCCAGAAGGTTTGCAAGCAGGTTCCTTACACCGTTACCAGCTACCGCTGTGAGACTGTTTCAAAGCAGGTTCCTTACACTGTAACTCGCAACGTTTGCGAAACTCGTTCGAAAGTTGTTCCTTACACAGAAACAAAGTTCGTTTGTGAGCCTGTCACAAAGGTTGTTAACTACAACGTAACCCGTATGGTTTGTGAGCCTAAAACGCGCGTTGAAAACTACACAGTTACACGCAACGTTCGTGAAACACGATCGAAGCAGGTTCCTGTAACCACAACACGTATGGTTTGCGAAACAAAGAGCCGTCAGGTTCCCGTGACAACCACACGAATGGTTTGCGAAACAAAAACACGCGAAGTTCCTTACACAGTAACTCGCATGGTTTGTGAAACAAAGACTCGCCAGATTCCTAAAACCACAACACGAATGGTTTGCGAAACAAAGAGTCGTAAGGTACCTTACCAAGTAACTACCATGACTACTCAGACGCGTACTCGTCAGGTGCCTTACCAGACTACACGTCAGGTAACTGAAATGCGAACTGAGCGTCGTGCACGCCAGGTTACTTCTCAGGTTCCTTACACAGTTAACGTTTGCGTTCCACGCACAATTACTGAACAAGTTCCTGTAACAGTTAACGCTGCTCCTGCTTTCGGTGGCGAAGTTGTCGCTGACGGTGGAATGGTTGTTGACGGTGGATACGCTGCTGGTGAAATCGTTGACGGCGGATACGTCGCTGACGGTGCAGCAGCTGCTGCTGGTTTCGGTGGCGGCCTCGGAAACGGTGGCGGATGCGGTGCTGGTGCTGGCAACGGCCCACTGCGAACACTGATCGCCAAGCTTCGTGGCCTGTTCAGCGGAAAAGGTTGCGGCTGTGCAGCCAAAGCTTCTGCCGGTTGCGGATGTGCTGCTCCTGCTCCTGTCGCTGATTGCGGATGTGGATGCAACTAAGCATTGCTTGACACGCAGGTGTTAAGTTCCAAATAAAAAAAAGGCAGCCTGGTCACCATTGGACCGGGCTGTCTTTTTTCATGCGCCGAAGTACGGAGTAGGGCTCCCGCTTTCCAAAAAATGGCGGCGATTACAGCACTCCGGCCGTCTACTGTTGACCTGAACTCAAGGGCGACGATGTCGGTGTCTCGGACACCATTGTGTCCACGATCACCTCGTGCACGATCTCTCCCTCGATCACCTGACCCGGAAGCAGTTGCGTTCCCGAAAGCGTCGGCGCTTCGGCACCGCTCAGGATAACCGCGCCTTCGATCATGGCGGGATCTGCCAGCACCGATTGTTCGGTCTCCTGTAAGTCTTCCATTTCGTTGCCGTGCGGCGATGGCGGAGCCTGCTGGTCATCATCAGACGGGCCTTCAATCACCGGGTTGATTGGCGCAACCAACGACCCCTCATCCCAGATCGCGGCCAAATCGCCCATCTGCCCCCACGAACGACTCCAGCCCAGATACAGCCATCCACCGTCCAGACGCAGCGTATTCAGCCGCAGGCTTTCCGCCAACGGACGACGCTCAACGAGTGCTGTGGGTAGTAAATTCGCCGGCAACTCCACGCCTTCATCCGCCTTCGTTGCCTCGTTAAGCCGTTTCTCCAATAGGGTACGGAATGCGATCAGTTTCGCATCTTTCTGGTCCGGGTCGGCGTATTCGATCTCCGTGTTGCCAATCCGGAACAGCTTGAGCACGCCGCCCTGACGAACGATGCGGAACGTCAACCGAAACCGCAATCCGGCCTCAATCGAACGCTCGCCCTGTGAAAAACGCCTGCCGCTGATGATCACGGACAGTTGGTTGTCTGCGAACTCCAGTTGTACCGGGCGTACTCGCGCGAATGTAATGCTGAACTCCTGCGGTTCGTCAGAGGCTTCTTTGCGGTCCTGGTCGGTCGATTCAGGCTGCGCCGCAGGCCGCACCTCAAGCCCGAAACGATCCTCCGCCTCGGTGCGTAACTGAGTATTGGTAAACGTTTTTCCGGCGAATACAGGATCGATATAGTTGGTTAACATCGTCTCGTGAAGTGCCACGGAAATCTCGTCCTGCCGCCCGTAACTGGCCGGTGCGGTCGGGGCCGCCAGACTACCCTGGTTGATCTTGCGGGCCACCAGTTCAATGCGATCGCGCGTCGTGCGAACAAACATTTGCGGGACAAAGCGTGCGAACTGCTCCAGACTGTCTCCCAGATCATCGATGCCACGCTGCGCATCCTCCAGCGCATCGTCAGTGCGTTCGACGAAGCCTTCGGTCACCTGGTTCTTGATGCGGCGACTTGATTCGGCATCGTTGCGTGGTTTTTGGCGTTGAAATGTTTCCGCTGCCTTGCGTTTGACCAGATCCAGATTTGACGAAATCCCGCCATAGCTGGACGACATGTCTGCATCGCTTTCAACGTCAGATGCCTGCACGCCACGCAGGCTGGCGGTGAATTGCCGTCGTCCGTAAAAAGTGCCCGCCGCTGACGCGTTGATGCACCAGCTACGTTCGCGACTGTACGTGCGGGATGTGACCGACCCCAGTAATTCGATGGCAAGGTTGACCTGGTGTGGGTCAGGGACCAGCCTGATGGAGACGTTGCCGTCAATGTGGGCGGTTCCCCGTACGATTCGTCCAAAGAATACTTCCTTGACGCGCTGCTGACGACTTACATCAGACGAATTCTCCGCGACCAGTGCGTTGATCATCCCCGACGAAACCGAAGCATAAAAGTTGGGAAGAGAGTGCTGGTGGCGAATTGCCGCGACTAGGTCCGGAACCTGACCGGCACTTTCCAACCATTGAAGCAGCTTGCCGGCTTCGCCGTGTGCCGTTCGGTCGGACAGATCAGAAGATTTTTCAATCAGCTCCGATAGCTGCGCAATGCGTTTCAGAAATTCTTCCTGGAGGTTGTCGTCGGTCGCGTAAAAGTACAGGAAATTGAAGTTCTCGGCGGCCAAGGCGGTGGAAACAAACCAGGGGTCAAATTGACTGCCGGCTACATCCTTATAGGCGCTGTTAAACCCAGCCAGACGATTCAGAATCTTTGCACGGGTTTCCAACCTGCCGGCATCTTCGTCCCGTAAATCGCGGAACATTTGCTTGAGGTCAGTGATACGCTCCTCCAGTATCCGCGCGCGACTCTCCAGTTCCTTCAGTGTGTCTTTGCCGTTGTCTGGCCCGGGTGGGGAAAGCACCGGTCCAAGCAGGCGGTTGTCGCCAGCGTCCAAAACGCTCGGGATGCTGGGAACCGTTTCGTCGTCTTTGCTGGTCGTCGTTTCCGTGCTGTCTTCATCTTCATCATCGCCATAGTCATCTTCCTCGTCATCTCCGTAGTCGTCCTCGTCCTCTTCATCTTCATCGATCGGCATCGCGTCGATCTGCGCCTCAATTTCTTTGAGTTTCTCCAGTTCATCACGGATCATCGATTTCACTTTACCGGCAGAGACTTCCGGCGGCAGCTCAAATCGCAACGATTCTAGGTACTCGATCTGCTCGTCCAGTTCCAACCGATAGAAGATCTCAGCCCGTGTGCGACTGGGCATGGTTTTCCGGTAGAAGCGTTTCAGCAACCGAAGCGCGTATACTGCCTCATTCCGTGCTGCTTCAAGATCGCTGATTGAAACTCGTCGGTACCTTTCCATGGCGTGCTTCACTGCACCGGTCAGGTTGACCGACCGGTCGGTGGACAGCAGTGCCACCTGCTGTGTTAGTGCCAGGCGTACATCGTTGAATTCCGGCTTCTCCAGCCCTCTCACATCTCCGGAAAATCGTCGCAGCACCTCCTGCAATGCGGACACATCGGCGTATTCTCCCAACGCGCTCTGAGCATCCAGTTGGTTCAGTTTCAGATAGTGTCGCCACCCCCCGGCATGGGCGCTACCACGTAGCCAGCCATTCATTCGCGCAACCGAAGACTGTAGGTTGACCGTGGCAGTTGAGGAAACGGGATGGTCGGCGCGGGCAGTTTGGCCATCAGTCAGCATTAGGCTGCCGACGACCGCCAGCGGCACAAAACAACCGCAAACGACTTTTACAATCGCAAACCGGTTCGTTCGATTGGTTCGGTTGGAACAGGTCAAATCAGGCTGAAAGGAAGTTGGAGTGTTTCGCATGTCAAATTTCAATTGTGAATCAAGGCTGGCGATTGTGGGGGAATGGCCGTGGCCACAGAGGGGCCATCTCAGGCCACATGTCCCCGCCAATTGTCACCACGCAAGGGTATGTCAATTTGCGGAGAAATCCCGTTTTTTCGCGGATATATTCGAGCAAAAGTTTGATCCAGTTAGCGTTGGTTTTCCACCCTTTTTGTGGCGGCTTCCGTCATTTACTTCAATTTAACGCTGTTTTGCAGGCATTCACCGGCAACGCCATCCTTTACTGCAACTCAACCGCCTGTTGGTCCACGGTCCCGGGGGACCTCCCCAAACACCCTGCGGTAAGGTACGTTTTCAACCTTCCGTTAGGGCAAATGAAATATCACCTGCGACCGCTGCGAATTAACCATCCAACTTGCAAACCAACGTGTATCCGAAAACACTCGTCGTCATCGCGACCTACAACGAGATCGAGAATCTCCCGGCGTTGGTCGAACAAATTCAGCAGCTCTTACCTGATGTCGATTTGCTGGTGATTGACGACAATTCTCCTGACGGTACCGGTCGCTGGTGCGACCAGCGCTGTACCCGTGACGGTCGTTTGCACGTCATCCACCGCAGCGGAAAATTGGGCTTGGGATCCGCCACGATCTGCGGTTTTCATTACGCGGCGCAGCATCAATACGAACTGATCGCGACGATGGATGCAGATTTCAGCCATGCGCCGGCCAGTCTGGCTGAAATGTTGCAAACCATTCAGCAACCGGACAACGCCGATTGTGGGCTGGTGATTGGCAGTCGCTACGTCAGCGGTGGTGGTATCGAGGGGTGGCCGCTGTTTCGTCATCTTTGCTCGCGCGGCGTCAATCTGGCCGCACGGGTGCTGTTGCGAGTGCCCACCGCAGACAATAGCGGGGCATTTCGCGTCTACCGCGCCAGTACTCTGGACGCGGTCGGTATCGATCAAATTCAGGCCGACGGATACGCCTATCTTGAGGAGTTGATCTGGCGGGTCCATCGCGCGGAAATACGAATGGTCGAGGTTCCGATCACGTTTGTCGATCGGGAGAAAGGGGCTTCCAAAACCAGTCTGTCCGTCGGGATCAATGTCTTCTGGCACCTTTTAAAGATTGGCCTGGGCAGAGTAAACTAATTGGGGCAAGGCGAGGGCCTACGTTTTCGCCGGCCAATTAACATCACACTCCCAAGCCAACCTGACCGACCATGAAAGCTCTTGAATTAACCGGCCCGTCCACTTTTGCCGTCGTCGAAAAAACCGCGCCAGTTCCCGGGGCGAACGAAGTGGTCATCCGCGTGAAAGCTTGTGGCATTTGCGGCAGCGATATCCACGGTATGGATGGCAGCAGCGGGCGGCGAATTCCGCCAGTGGTCATGGGCCACGAGGCCAGTGGCGTAGTTGAGATCGTCGGTGATCAGGTTACCGGATTTGCGCCCGGCGACCGGGTCACTTTTGATTCGACTGTGTTCTGCGGCCAGTGTGATTATTGCCAACAGGGACGCGTCAATCTGTGTGACAACCGGCAGGTCATGGGCGTGTCGTGCAGTGAATTCCACCGCGACGGCGCGTTTGCGGACATGGTGATGTGCCCCGCACACATCTGCCATCAGCTACCTGAGGGGCTCAGTTTTGAAGAGGCCGCATTTGCCGAACCCGTGGGCGTCGCCCTGCATGCGGTCAATCGTAGCGGTGCGTCAGCAGGGCAGACTGCGGTTGTCATTGGATCAGGGTTAATCGGATTGCTGGTCATCCAGGCTCTCAAAGCAGCCGGATGCAGCGAAATTATCGCCTTTGACCTGGATGATACACGGCTGGAACTGGCCAGACAACTTGGTGCCACGATGGCGGTTAATTCACGCGCCTCCGATGCGCTTGATCAAGCGACCGGCCAGCTTGGTGGAAAAGCCGACCACGCATTTGAGGTGGTGGGGGCGACACCGACGGTCAATCTGGCGATCGAACTGGTAAAAAAGGGCGGCGGCGTGACGTTGGTGGGTAACCTTGCCCCGGAAGTCCAACTTCCCCTACAGAAAGTGGTCACCGGCGAACTGACAATCTACGGCAGTTGCGCTATCAGCGGCGAATACCCCGCAGCGTTGACGGCCATCGCCAATGGTGACATCGCGGTCAAACCACTGATCACCGCCAGTGTCGCGATCGACGAAGCGGCAGATTGGTTCGCCAAACTTAAGTCGGCCGATCAGCCTTACCTGAAAGTACTGGTCTGTCCAGAGTAGACAGGCACAGCGGCATGCCAGGATCAATCCACTGCTTTCGCACGCCGACCTCTTGGCCCCAGTTCGATCAGACGCAAATTCTTCATTTGGCCATCCGCGATTTGGCATTTCAACAGGGTGCGCATGACATGGGCACCCTCGTGACCGGCGGCACCGGGATTGACGAACCGCATATTTCCGAATCGCCCATCGCGTTCGACCTGCAACACATGCGAATGGCCGGTGACCAATACGTCCGGCGTCGATTCACGGATCAGGTTCCTGGCTTTGGTGGAATACCGACCTGGGCGGCCGCCAATATGAATCATCATGATATCGACCCCGTCAATCTCAAACCGCTCGACTTCGGGGTGTTTCAGCCGCACATCCGGGCCGTCTATGTTTCCGTAGACGCCGCGAAACGGTTTGAAATCGGCCAGCCGGTCGCAGATGTCCACATCGCCGAAATCACCCGCGTGCCAGATTTCATCGCAATTGTCAAATGCTTCAAACACGCGCGGGTCGAGGAACCCGTGCGTGTCGGAGATAATGCCAATTTCCTTTGCCGCACCCATTAACAAAACCTTGAAATCTCACGCTGCAATGCATAAATATCGTCGCGCGACGGTCTGTCATAGATCGACGATTTGATCTATCGTATCGCCTTTCGCAAACTTTCAACAGCCACCTCAGGATCCGGTCGTTAATGTCGCTGGTCACTATCTCAGAACTTGCCATCCGTTTTCGCGGTCCTGCCCTGTTTGAAAACGTTTCCTTTCGTGTCGAACCCGGTCAACGCATCGGTCTGTTGGGTCGCAATGGCGCGGGTAAAACGACCTTGATGAAAATGCTGTGCGGCACCGTTGAGCCCGACGCCGGTTCAATTTTATTTTCTCCCTCGACGCGCGTGGCGATTCTTGGCCAGGAAGTGCCGCAGAACATAACCGGCGAGATTCAAGAGATCGTGGCTACGGGACTGGAGCAAGCCACCGGTGATCCCGGGGCTGAACCTCTGGAGGACTGGCAGATCGAGATTCAGGTCGAACAGATCCTCTCCCGCATGGAGCTTGATCCGACGACGCGATTTGAAAGTCTGTCTTCAGGAATGAAGCGGCGAGTGTTGCTGGCCAAGGCGCTGGTCACCGATCCAGATCTGTTGCTGTTGGATGAACCGACCAACCACCTGGATATCGAGGCGATCAAGTGGCTGGAGACATTTTTGACCAAGAGTCGTTTTGCGATCATGTTTGTGACGCACGACCGGGCGTTTCTGCGGTCGATGGCCAACCGAATTCTGGAGATCGAGTTGGGACGTCTGTTTGACTGGACGTGTGACTATGACACATTTCTGGTGCGCAAGGAGCAGGCGATCGCATCAGAGGAAAAACAAAATGCGCTGTTTGACAAAAAACTGGCTGACGAAGAGGTCTGGATTCGTAAGGGGATCAAGGCGCGTCGCACTCGCAACGAGGGGCGCGTGCGAGCCCTGAAGGCAATGCGTGAGCAGCGCCAACAACGACAGAAAAAAACTGGCACCTCCAAACTTCAGATCCAGGAGGCCGGCCGCAGCGGTGCGCTGGTGATTGAGTGCAAGGAGGCGTCGTTCTCTTGGCCGGACCAGCCCGTGTTCGCAGATTTTTCCACAACCATTATGCGGGGGGACAAACTGGGGATTATCGGTCGTAACGGTGCCGGCAAATCAACGTTGCTGAAATGTTTACTTGGCGACCTGCAACCGACGGCAGGGGCGATTCGGCAGGGGACAAATCTCGAAATCGCCTACTTTGACCAACTTCGTGAACAACTGGACGAAGAAAGAACGGTTGAAGAGAACGTGGGTGGCGGCAGCGATCAGATTGAGATCAACGGCCGTAACAAGCATGTGCTGGGGTATCTTCAGGACTTTTTGTTTGAACCGGCTCGAGCGCGGACGCCGGTTAAATTCCTTTCCGGCGGCGAACGTAACCGTATTCTGTTGGCGAAGTTGTTTGCACGTCCTGCCAATGTGATCGTGCTGGATGAGCCAACCAATGATCTTGATGCCGAAACGCTGGAGTTGCTTGAAGAGAAGCTGATCGAGTTTCAGGGGACGATCCTGATGGTCAGTCACGACCGGGAGTTCCTGAACAATGTGGTGACCAGCACGATCGTGTTTGAGGCCGAGGGAATCAATGAGTACGTGGGCGGGTATGACGATTGGGTGCGACAAACCGGCGGTTCGACGGTTACCCGGGCGGAGATCAAGCCTCCTAAGACAGAGAAAAAACAATCGTCCGGCGATCAGGCTGCTTCCGTCGGAATGCGAAAGTTAAAGTACAAGGAGCGGTTGGAGCTGGAGAAGTTGCCCGCCGAGATCGATAAACTGGAAGGTGAGATTGCGGGGATCCACGAGGCGATGGGGCAGGCGGATTTCTTCAAGGAGTCGGGTGAGAAGATCGCGCAGATACAGCAGCAGCTCAAGGATTTGGAAAATGATCTGGCGCGTGCGATGGAGCGCTGGGAAGAGCTGGAGTCTTTGGAAGGGTAGGGGGATGTTTGGGTAGTTTGGACATCCATGTCCGAAGGGCTTGGCAGCGCGGGTGCTGAATTTTGTGCAGCTAAATTCGGACCCGCCAAAGCGTGCTGTCGGGATCGCAGTATGCTGTCGCGACGGAGTCCGGACGGCCAGTTCATAATTCCGGGGCGATGCTGTTTTCGATCAACAGTCGAATTGTCCCACCCTGAGCGACCACCGTCAGCTCCGTCAACCACTTTCCCTAGAAATATCCAACGTGGCTACGCTCGCCAGAGCGTGGAGTGAAACAGGCAAGGCATGCCTTACCCAAAGGCTTCCATCGTCTGGCGAAGATAGATACGTTTTTGTCGCCCCTATCCGCAACGCCTGTCTCCACAGCAACGTGGCTACGCTCGCCAGAGCGTGGAGTGAAACAGACAAGGCATGCCTCACCCAACGGCTTCCACCGTCTGGCGACGGTAGCTACGTTTTTGTCGTCCCTATCCGCAACGCCTGCCTCCACAGCAACGTGGCTACGCTCGCCAGAGCGTGGAGCGAAACAGACCATGCATGCCTTACCCAAAGGCTTCCACCACCTGACAACGGCGGCCAATTACGGTGCAACTGACTGGGCATGCGCCGTGGTCGTCATGAACAACATGACTGCAGCAAGTATCGCCCCAAGAATTCTACGCATAGTCGCAGTCTAGTGCGCCCGGGTGCATCGCTCCCTCGGGCCGGCGGCGGCCGACCAGTATTGGGGTAGCGGCGCCTTTAGGCAATGCCGAGAAGCGCTGGCTCGGACGGGATGATCGAGGCGGCCTCGACCCCCAACCACTCCTGTGCCAGTGACCCGAGATAGGCGTCCATCCCGGTGGTCATGCGGAGGTTTCCGTCCTCATCGAGATCGCTCTGGCGGGAAACGGGGGAGGGTTCTCCCAGCAACTGAGCCGCTACCGGTCCCGCCACCATCATGGTCGAGGCGGCTCCGTGATCGAGGCCCTGGCCGTTCTGCCGGACTCGCCGACCGAACTCGCTCACGGTCGCAACCAACACTCGGTCACCAAGACCTCGAACTTCCATCAGGCGGAGGAAACCGTCGATGGCGGCATCGATGTTGGTGAGCAGACCCGGGTGCGACCATTGATGATC
>CALCJM010000017.1 GCA_937967505.1 uncultured Pirellulaceae bacterium
GGTGGCCGCGTTGAGAACCGACTCTTTAGCCGATTTCCGGAGAAAACATTTATCAACCCCCGGGATTCCAAGGGCGGTTCATAAAATACTCAAGCCACTGGAATACCTCATCGCACTCGCTGCATAACTGCGAAAGACGAATTAAAGCTTTGTTGATCAAAGCAAAGATCATTTTACGGCAAGGCAAACAGGACCAATCCAATTACATCTTTCAGCAACTGGCCAACGGCAAAGGCGTTTCGCCCGATGTCAAAGCGGAAGCACGGTACGAACTTGGTCGGTGGCAAGACAAACAGGGAGACTACGATCAAGCCTTCGCCTCGTGCTCGAACGCTAAAGAGGCTTACCAAGGTAAGTTAGCCAGTTTCCGCGCGAAAGCCGCTGTGACTCGTCGCCATCACCGAACCTTACTGGAGGTGATGAATGCGGAAACCATCAAACAATGGGCTGCCCCCACTGGCGGTTTAAAACCGATTCCCGGTCGTGGGATCGCTTGGCAAATCGGGCACCCGCGAAGCGGTACGACATTGTTGGGTCAGATTCTCGACGGGCACCCGGACTTGTTCACCGCAGATGAAATCCCGGTCTTTGCACAGTCAACCTTCCCCCGGTTGGCCAAGGCAGTCAAGTCTTCACCAAGCGACCGAACGACACTTTCGATTCTTGGTCGCGCCACCCCGGAACAGCTTGACCAACAACGAGAGATGTTTTTTCATCAAGTCGAAGGTGCCATGGAGCAAAAGATTGGCCAGCGTTTTCTACTGAACAAGAATCCGGATTTGACTTCACTTTCGCCGGCGATTTGCCGCGTGTTTCCAGAAGCGAAAATGATTTGCGCTCTGCGAGATCCGCGCGATGTCATCATCAGTTGTTTCATGCAAGCATTACCAGTCAATCCGGTTTCTGTCGAGTATTTTTCGATTGAATCTACTGCTGCAGCGTATGCGATGAACATGAACGTTTGGCTCAAGTTGCGAAAATTGATTGAAGCTCCGTCGTTGGAGGTGCGGTATGAGGACGTCGTCAACGACCTCCAAGGACAAGCACGACGGGCGTTATCCTTTTTGGGTTTGGACTGGAATCCGGAAGTACTCAACTTCAACAACCTAGCCAAAGCGAAACACGTTCACTCGCCTACCTACCAAGCTGTTACGAAACCTATTTATTCAACCTCCGTAGGCCGCTGGAGAAACTATAAAAAGCACTTTGAACAGGTGTTTGATTTGCTTTACCCATACCTTGAAGCATTTGGATACGACGTGTAGTTGCGACCGCTTTTCATATTCGAATAAAATTGCTCGCCCCGTGACGCGCGTTCCAAGGAGGCTGACAAAGAAGATGAAATTTGCTTTACCGGTTATTTCCTCCACTACGGTTACCACATTTTTTCCAAAGAGTGTCAGTTTCTAGATCCGCAAGAGCCAGACGATGGGGGTTGTCGGTGAGAGCGGAATTGACGGTTCTTGAAGGGGAGGTGCCCAGCCCCTATGATCCACCGTCAGGCTGCCTCTTTGTGACGCGCTGCCCAATCAAAACCGCACGGTGTAAACAGGCCTCCCCGCTGCTTGACCACGGTGGCGGGCACCGGGGCGCGTGCTGGGAGGTGGAACTTCAGTAGGTCATCATCACCCGGAATAAAATGAAAACAATCGTCATTATGACAGGGGCTGGTATCAGTGCCGAAAGTGGAATTCGCACCTTCCGGGACAGCAACGGATTGTGGGAGGACCATGAGGTCATGGACGTGGCCAGTCCGGAAGGTTGGGCGCGCGATCGGGAAATGGTACTGCGTTTCTACAACGCCAGGCGGGCTCAGTTGAAAGAAGTTGAACCCAATGCCGCTCACAAGGCGATTCGGTCACTCGAAGACCACTTTGACGTGCAAGTGATCACGCAAAACGTTGACGACTTGCACGAACGAGCCGGTTCCCGCAACGTTCTGCACCTTCATGGCGAACTGAAGAAGGTGCGTTCTACGGTCAATGAGCATTTGATCTACGACTGGACCGAAGATTTGAACAGTGGCGACCTTTGCGAGGACGGCCATCCGTTGCGGCCACATATAGTCTGGTTCGGCGAGGCGGTCCCGATGCTTGGCGAAGCGATTCGCCTAACGCGCGGCGCGGACATCGTCATCGTTATCGGGACCAGCTTGCAAGTGTATCCGGCGGCCAGCCTGTTTGGGTACGCTCCGTCCGCAGTGCCGGTTTACTACATCGACCGGGATCCTGCGGAAACGCCAGAGACCAAGATACGCCCAAACTTTGAGGTCATCGCCAGCACTGCCGTGGCGGGTGTCCCCGAACTGGCCAAACGGTTGATTAATCATCAGTAGGTTCCTCGCTCCGGCAGAAACACCGCGCGCGTCAGTCTCTGGGAGTGCGGCGACTACCAATTCTGCTCGATCGGTTGTTGGATCGGTCAGGCAATTGCGAGCAATCCCGCGCAGGGTTGTGTGCGAAAAGAAATCCCCGAGCAGTCAAAGACCGCCCGGGGATGGAAGCTAGAATTTTCGTAAAGCAAACACCGTTATCGGCGTCGGCGTAGAAAGGCCATGCCGCCACTGGCCAACAGCAAGACTGCTGCACTTGGCTCTGGCACACTTGAAACAACAGTCAACTGGGCGGTGTAGTTAGGCAACACGGAAGCTGTCTCGTTAAAAAATGCCGTGTAGTCGCCAGGGCCTAAAACGGCAGGTACACCCGCGCCACCAAAACTTCCTCCACCACCACCAAGGATCTCAAGCGGAGATGTGGGGTCAGTGACCAAACCGGCAAACAGAAAGCCACTGCCTCCCGCAGGGGCAGTATCGCCCACAGCCAAACCAAAAAAGTGACCGCCAGCTCCAGAAAAATCAGTGATCTGAAATGAAGTCAGTTGCTCGTTGGCCCCAATGCTGAAAGTGACAAGGTCACGATCGCCAGCACCAGTACTTCCTGTGATCGTACTGGAGCCAACGTTCAATTCTCCCAAACTAGTAGGGGCATTAGAATCACCAGAAAAATCTCCAAGTGTTGCTTCACTAAAGGAGGTTTGTGCAGATACGAGTGCTGGCAATAATACGGAAGCTACCAGAGCGATTGGCAGTGCAAAGAATTTCATGGTTTAGAAGCTTTCTGAGGGTGTAGGTGATGCTGAGTTTCGGCGGGAACTCTGAACTCGTTCCGACATTTATTTATAGGGCAAAACGACCCCTGTCTTCTTCTATTAATGTCTCTCCCGATTAGTGTGCACTCAAAAAAATACAATCTTTCCTAATTATTTTCAAAATCAGTTAGTTTTGTTCTTTTCGTGGCTCAAAACCAACTCATTGGCGGGGGTTTTTGCGAATGAGACCACAACGTTTGGCAGAAATTACCGCAAATCAATCTGAAATACCCCACCTATTCAAACAAACCGCCAATTGGCTGGCCCGCACAGATCTTCAGCGGTCGGCCGATGGGTGTGTCCAACTCCCGTGAGTAATCGATCCCCAATCGATTTAAAATGGTCGCATGCAGGTTTTCGATTGGGTTGGCATCCCGAAGAAACTTTGAGGGTGTTTTACTCCCCCTCTCAGGGGCTGGCGATGTTTCGCCAACTACCCGCCCTCCTTGAATTCCGCCACCCGCCATCGCGACGCTGAAGCCATGAGGCCAGTGGTCGCGCCCGCCCAGTCCGTTGACCCACGGTGTTCTGCCAAACTCGCCGCCACAGACAACCATCGTCGTATCCAGCAGGTCTCGCGCTTTTAATTCGCGAATCAACGATGCAAATGCGGGGTCCAGTACCTTGATTCTGTTTCCCTGCAATTCGTGGTTATTGACGTGCGTGTCCCAGCCACCGAGCGTCACTTCCACGCACCGGACACCCGATTCGATCAACCCAATGGCGGCCAGACAGCCGCGTCCAAAAGGCGTGTCACCAAAAGGTTGCCGCACACCGATCGGCAACTCCGAAATGTCAAAGGCCTTCAACTGTTCAGAAGACATCATCTTGAGGGCAGCTTCGAGGTTATGATTGCCCAGCTTCCCTTCGACGATTTGATTGTTGGCCCGGGACGAAATAAACTTCTGATCCATCCGTTGTAAATCCAGCAACCGCTGTTTCTGACGATCTTTCTTGACCAGCGTTTTGACGTCCGGGATCGAACCAAGCGGATCAAAGACTTTAAATGCGTCGTAGCTGTCGCCTAGGTATCCGCCGCGCCCCGGCAACTGTCCCGGCAGAATCGAAACGTGACGTGGAATGTCGATGGTGGTCCCGGCAGCGTCTTTCAACTGATGACAAATGACACTACCGATCGACGGATGGGTCAGCGTTGGGTCAGGACGATAGCCTGTTTTGACATTGTAAATGGCTCGTTCGTGGTCGCCTTCTTTGGAGGTTAACGCCCGCACGATGCTGATCGAATCCATCAGTGTTGCGGTTTGTTCAAGCCCCTTCCCCAGCATAATCCCGGGCGCGTTGGTCTGGATGGCTTTGCTGCCCGCCGCAATCTCAGTCCCCGGATGCGGATCAAACGTCTCAAGTTGGCTGGGAGCGCCTTCCATCCATAGTACGATCAGAGACTTGGGGCGTTTTCCGGCGTTTCGTTTATCGGTCTCCTGAGCCCTTGCCAGCGCGGTGGCGAGGGGCGTCAACCAAGAAATACTGCTCAACCCACCGATCCCGGCGGCCTTGAGCAGCGTACGACGACTGTAGTGTTCGGGGCTGCGACAATGCATTAGTGATTCCAAGTGAATTCGATACTGTTGACCAAAGCCCAGTAAATATCCTGAGCTCTCTCTTTCTTCTGGCTGCCGGCAACTGCTTTGATGGATGGAATGAAGTGCTGCTGCTCTTCAGCGGTTGGACGACGAGAGAGAACGATCAGAAAAAGTGTTTCCAGCAATTTGTCCGCATTGGGAGACAGGCTGGCCAGGTGTGCGACAGAATGGATGCCTTCGTTGATGCGATCGGACAGCATGCTGCCGTTCATCATCAACAGTTTTTGAGTGACGGTTTCTCCTCGTTCTTTGAACTCATCTTCCCCTGGGTCGCCGAAACGTCTCACAAATTCCTGCTGGCTGCCAAACTTCATCAACCGGTCCAGCACGTGAGCCTGCTGGTCGATTGTGGTCAAGGAAGAACTTTGCACGATCGCGCCGGCAACCTGATCGGGGCGCAGTCTCCGCAAGGGAAAAACGGCGAAGTGCCGTCCGTGGGAGCGCGTGATTTCGAAAGTGGCCATGCTGTCCAGTCGGGCGGGTTTACAGGTTGCGATCACGCGCACTAGGCGGTGCAAATCGTATCCGCAACCTATAAAATCATCGACCATGATTTCCAGCGGTTTGGGAAATGGTCCTTCCAAGGGAATATCATCGACTGGTTCAACCAGTGGCCTGCCGTAGACAATCGCCCACATACGGTTGATGATCGCTCGCGCGCACGGACGGTTTTCAGGGTGCGTTACCCAATTGGCCAGCCGCAACCGAAGATTCGGTTCGTCACCGTCGAGCTCTCTTAGAAATGGCAAGGCTGGGGTCATGGCACGTTCTTCTGAGGCATTGAGCAATTGAACTTTCCACGGGACGGGTGCGGGACCGGTGTTAACACCACCAAGCGAAGCCTCGGTGCCGGAAAAGAAAGCTGCCAGAGCGTGGAAGTCGGTTTGTTGGCCACCGGAAGGCTCGGCCGGGTCACCCAGATTCACGTTACCCAGAAAATCATCATGGCATTGCAGGCAATCGATGCGCATGCCCAGCAAAGCGCGTGAGGTGCGGCCAGCCAGCCGAACAGGATCAACTTGAGTATCATTCTCATTCTCATTCTGATCGAGCGTGCGGGAATAAAAGTTAACCGACGGGTTCTGGGTCCAGATACCATTACCGGTCAGAATCTGTTTGACCAACCGGTCATAAGGCAGGTTGTTGCGGATTTGCAATGCCAGCCAACTGACGAACCTTGATCTGCGATAAACCAGGAATGGGCCGTCTTCGACACCGACAAACGCTCTGGCCAATCGTTCAGCCAAAAAGAGACTGGTTCGTTCATCGGCCAGCAAATGTTTCACCCATCGCTCGTTTCGCAAGTTCCGAGGCACACTTTCCAGGACACGTATCTCTTCTAGGGACGGAACGGTCCCGGTCAATCCCAGCGACATACGACGCGCGTATCTCAGGTGGTCCACCTCACTAGCGGCTTGTAGGCCCGCATCCCGCCAGCTGGCCCCGAATGCCGCGTCAACCCGGTCTACGATTGTGCCCACCGCTGGTGTCGATGCGACCGGTAGTGCAGGAGAAGCGGAACGGACAGATAAGGAACCAGAGGTGGAACCTGTAGCGGAACGTGAGAGATGACTGGAGGGGCTCGAGAACGCCAGAACCGACAGCCGGGTATCCGGATCGTAGCCCATCAGGAAACTGGCAACGGCGATTGCCCCGATCATGCACAACATGCAAAAGAAAGCATTTCTGATCCAACTTGTTAACATTGGTCGCGACGACGTGAATGGCGGATCAACATCCGATTGGGTTTGGTTTTTCATCTGCCGGCCGCGCGATGTTGTAAAAGCAAATTGTAAATACGGACCCCCGATCACTTTACTTTACCCCTGCAAAGCCCTGCTGTTTTCCAATTTTCCCGGGATTTTTGACTTTGTGATGCTTTTTGGGCCAATGCGGTTCGATGATCAGCGTTGACAGTCAGGTCTCAAAAACTACCATGTTGAGCTTCCTTTTTTGACAAATCGCGCAATCCAACGGCGGAAACCTATCCGGCCCCAATTTGGCCTCAAACCGCACCCGGGCAAATCTATTACACGCAGAATGTGAAGGCAACAACTTGAAAACGGCCATCGAAAAAGCCAATACGCTCATCGAAGCCCTGGGATGGATCCGGCAGTTTCGCGACAAAACCACCGTAATTAAACTTGGTGGCAGCATCCTGAACGACCTTGATGCACTCCGATTCATCTTGTTGGATATTCACTTCA
Source organism: uncultured Pirellulaceae bacterium (assembly GCA_937967505.1). Taxonomy (GTDB): domain Bacteria; phylum Planctomycetota; class Planctomycetia; order Pirellulales; family Pirellulaceae; genus Mariniblastus. The sequence continues at coordinate 6,956 of CALCJM010000017.1, forward strand.
TGGAAACCGTCGGGATGAGACCGGTGGTGATCCACGGCGGGGGCAGCCGAATTAGTGCGGCGATGGAAGCAGCCGGGATCGCCCCCCGATTTGTTCAAGGGCGTCGTTACACGGATGCCGCGACGCTGGACATTGTGGAAAAAACACTCGCACTGGAGACCAATCATTTCATCGCCGACGAATATGAAAAAATTGGCGGCCGTGCAATGACCTTGAATTTCGAATCTTCGCCAGTCCTGCAAGGTGAACTGCTGAAACTGAAGGACGACGACGGAAATCCTGTCGATCTCGGATTCGTGGGAGAAGTCACCAAAGTCGATCGCGTGGTGATCGACAATTTGTGTTACGCCGGACAAACACCGTTTATTCCGTCGATGGCCGAAACCATCGACGGACAAAAACTGAACGTCAATGCCGATACTGCTGCGACCAAACTGGCGCAGGAGTTGAGCGCTGAAAAGCTGATCATTCTCAGCGACGTTCCCGGCGTTATGCGTGATCCCGGGGATCCGGATTCTCTGGTGTCGTCACTGTCCAAAGCCGAAGCACTGGAGATGATTGCCGATGGTACGATCAATGGCGGGATGATCCCAAAGGTCGAAGCCTGTCTGGCGACGATTGATCGCGGCGTCAGTAAAGTACACATTATTGACGGGCGCGTTCGTCACGGTCTGTTACTGGAGATTTACACCAGCAAAGGCATCGGTACCGTAATCAGTCGTGATCCGGTCTCCTGACGCCAATGCTGATTGCTTAAATGGATCCGCACCTTTGGGACCCACGCGGTATCTGTGTTTGTTTCCCATTTCAAGATTTTCACTATGTAACTCGCAATTTTTGAAAGCAGGCGTGCCATGCGACACGTGTTATCACTACTGGATTTGACAACTGAAGAGATCACGCGCGTGTTGGCCCTGTCGGCCGACTACAAGAGCGCTCTGAAGTCCGGGAAACGCCCATCGGTACTGGCCAATCATACGACGGGCCTGTTATTTGAAAAACCGTCGTTGCGGACGCGCGTCAGTTTCGAGACACTGACGACGCAGCTTGGCGGCAACAGTTTGTTTTTGGGCTCCGATGTCGGATGGGGGAAGCGCGAACCAGTTCAGGATTTCATCCCGATCCTTACCAGTTACCTCGATTTGTTGGTCATCCGCGCCAAAAGCCACACGGCAGTCGCGGAGGCCTGTGAGTTTTCGCGTTGTCCAATCATCAACGGGCTGACCGATGTGTCGCACCCTTGCCAAGCCCTAGCGGACATGTTGACAATTCAGGAACACACCGCTGACCTCGCAAAAACAAAGGTGGTGTTTCTTGGCGACGGCAACAACGTGTCCTACAGCTTGGCGGTGATCTGTTGCAAGCTGGGCATTGAATTTACGCTGGGCGCGCCCGCCAAATACCAGTTTGACACCGCATTCATCGACGATCTCAATCAGCACGCTGGCAAAGAACTGATTCGTCAGGTGGAGGATCCCGTGGCAGCGGTCAAGGATGCAGAATTTGTGTTCACCGATGTCTGGACCAGCATGGGCCAGGAAGCGGAGTCCAAACAGCGGCTGGCTGATTTGAAAGACTATCAGGTCAACAAGGATCTAATGAACCAGGCGCGTCACAACGCAAAATTCATGCATTGCCTGCCGGCCCGCCGCGGCGAAGAGGTCACCACGGACGTGATCGAAAGCAGTTCCAGCCTGATCATCGAAGAAGCCGAAAACCGCCTGCACGCCCAAAAAGGCTTGGTGGTGTGGCTGACTCAGGAAGCCAACGCTTAAATTCAGCTGAACTGTTGAGGGGATCCAAGCCGAAAGAAGCCAACATCAAAGAAAAACTGACGCTAAGGCGATTGGCAGTTGAAAGCTAACCGTTGGCGATGCTGCCAGCTTCGCTCCGGCGCTGGCAGCGTCGCCAACGGATGGTAAATTCCTAACTGCCAGTCGCTTGGCTTGAAGTGGAGCATCTTTATTGCGCGAACGCACGATAGGCATCTCTCCTGTTCATACATTCATCTACGCATCCTTTGATCTGATCTACCGTTTGGCGACAGTCGCAATGTCGATGGCACCACATTGATGGTTCAGATTTTACTCTTTCTGTTCCAACCAGTCTTCGATCGCCTGTCGCAATTCGCCAACCCCGACGAACCGACGTGTGCGGTTTTGAGCCAGCGCCGTACGGAGGATTTTGTCCAGCACAGGATCGCTGATTGAGAACGTCTTCGATTTGCCCGGTGGCTGGCCATGGATTAATTCATGCATCACACAGCCCAGCGCGTAAACGTCCGATCGAACATCCAGATCTACTGCTTTATCACCGGCCTGTTCAGGACTCATGTAGGTCAGTGTACCTGCGGCTCGGCAGCCTCTGGCCAACGCGTGTTGAACACCACGGTTGCCCAGCGGTTGAGCGATTCCAAAATCAATCAGTGTTGTTTTCAAACGTCCTCCACACATGGACGCCATGATATTTGCCGGTTTGATATCACAGTGTATATAACCGGCCCGGTGAACATGTTCCACCGTAACGCAAACGTCCGCCAGCGCGGCCATTCGTGCTGACAACCCGAGGCCGCGCTGGTCGCATTGTTCCAACAATGAGGTTCCGGTAATCCATTCCATCACCAGAAAAGGCAATCCGCCGTCGGTGTAGCCAAACTCGATCAATTGAACTAGGTTGGGATGGTCGCCGATACTGGAAATAATTCTGCTTTCCAGTTCCAGATGCCGGGCACAGTTGGCGAAATTAATCCCGTATGCGGGAACTTTAACTGCGACAGAAGCAGCGTTGGCGCGTCCGGGGTGGCGTCGGTCACGTTTCCTGTGCGCCAAAAAAACAATCCCCATTCCCTGGTGACAGACTTGTCGCAGTAACTGGTAATTCGCAATTTGATCGCCACTGGAAACGGGTTGTTTGAAGCCTACTTCGGTCAGCCCGGGGAATTCGGAATCCACCAGTTTCCCCCTGTCGGCATCTGCCGCCAACAGTTGTTCAACGCGCCGACGCAGACACTGGTTGGAACCGCACGAGTTGCGCAGGAATTCGTATTGTGCGCTTCCTTTCAACTGGCATGCGAGTGCAAACAGACCTTCTTCGCGTTTGACGTTTGATTCATTGGATTGCATCGGTTCCCCCTGATGCCGGGTTCGGGAAAAAACAGTCGCTGGCGGACGGTGGAAGACCGGCGATATGCGCGGAAGCACGGGCGTGGCAGACCTTGTATCAGTTGGCCATGCGGTCTTTCAGCCACGCACGGGAGAAACGCCAGCGGCGCTCTGCGGTTGATTTGCTGACTCCCAACAGCCCGGCACACTCTTCGATGGTCAGGCTGGAAAACACATGAAGCTGCACCAGTTCCGCATTTTCGGGTGCCACCGTTGCAAATTCCAGCAATGCTTCATGCAGGTCAATCAAATCACATCCGTCGTCGCCCGGGTGCCGCGCGGTCGATGCCACCGTCTCCAGCAACGGTACCTGACGGGATTTACCACCACGTTTCAGCCGATTTTTACGACGCGCGTTGTCGATCAAAATCCGGCGCATTGCCTCCGAAGCGGCGCGAAAGAAATGAAGCCGATCCTGCCAGGAAACGCAGTTGTCACGAAATAGTTTCAGAAAGGTCTCGTTCACCAACGCCGTTGGCTGAAGTGTATGACCGGGCGATTCGCCACTCATTTTGTGACGCGCGATCCGCCGAAGATCCTCGTACACCATGGAAAACAGTTCGGCCGACGTGTCGTCTCCACGATTTATCGACCGAATTAATTCGGTTACTCTTCCCATCTCAATCCCTTACTCAGCTCTGTTTTCGGTGAAACACCAACCGGTGTTTGGCGCCAACGATGAAGCACAGCATATCTTGCGGCACAACAGGTAATCGTCACCGCTGGGAAGTAGCCGGGAAGCAGGAAGGAAGCGGTCGGGACGAACCTGTAATTTTATACGCCGGGAATCACCCGACAGCTAGTTCGTAGCATGCAAATTCAAGTTTCACCAACCTTTCACAATCCTGAAATTTTATAAAAACGTGTGACGGTTTTGCCACACCGCTGACGCTTGGTACATACGACCAGATGGAAAACTGGTTCGCCCAGCATTTTTTTTGAGACTGAAAGTGCTTGGAATTCGACTTGCTTATTCAGGTGACGCAAACGCACGATTGATAGCTGAAAATCTTGTGCTCACAAGGGGGATGAAACAAATGAGGATTGCAACGCGCGAAAAGATTCTGGAGGCCGCGTGCCGGCTGTTTTACGAACGCGGATTTCATGAGATTGGCGTCGATGTGATCGCAAAGCACGCACGGATGACACGTCAGACGCTGTACAATTATTTTGAAAGCAAAGAGGCGATTATTTTGGGGATCCTCCTACAGCAAGACCACTGGCGGCGTCAGGCGATTGCGCAAAAGATCGGAGACAGTGGACGGCATCCGGAGAATCAGTTGCGAGCGGCCTGTTCGGCGTTGTTGGAGGTTCTGGGCGTGGCGCGCTGGGACGGGAGATTGTTTCTGTGTGCGGCTTCAACTTTTCTCTGCCCCCACGACCCAATCCGTCAGGTGGTCCGCGAACATACCTGTGCGATTCGCAAAATGATCTCGAAAACGGCAGCCAGAGCCGGTGTCCGGGATCCAGATCTTTTTGCGGTGCTGTTTCAGGCGATCGTCGAAGGTGCCGCGACGACCGACGTCATTGACGGTGATGGCATGGCGGCAGAAACGGCCGGCACCCTGGCAAACCTTCTGATTGACAATCATTTGCGCCGGAACAGGGCAGAGCGTTTTCAAGGTGCAGCGGAACGCGATTTTAAATCCTGCAAACCAACGGTTTCCGTGTCATCGAACGCGGAAACGTTAGATCGACCGGCAAAATCGCCAAAATAAGCGATTGGCAACCTCGCAGGACGACCCCAAATAACACGCCCTAAACATAGGTGAACAGGCCTCAGAGCGGTAAAAAAGGACTATTTTTGACTTTGGAATGGTCTTTTCGAATGCCGATGCGTAAGATGAAGATGTCGTTATGACCTGTCTTTCTGAGTCGCCCTAACAGTTTCTACGGTTTTTGATGTCAAAACTGCAGCACAATTTAACATCGGTCATCACCACGCTTGCGTTGGTGGTTGCCGGTTTTGCTGCCGTGACCCACCATCACGACCACTCCTCGCCAGGACATTCCTGTAGTCTGCACGCCCAGCATTCAGCCTTCCTTGACTGTTGCAATCACCAGTATGCTGATCAGGATGATGGCAGCGTGGCGCACGAACACGGTATGGAGCACGATTGTTGCGGTGAAAACGGCCATCAGCATCAGTCACGCCAGACTCTCAGTCTTCATGAGGCGGGAGGGGTCTTCAGTGGCGATCATTTATGTAGCCTCTGCCGTTTTCTCACCGAACATGCGGCCCAAATCTCTCCTATTTTTGATGTTCAGACTTCACAACCGGTCTGCTTCATCGCACCTTCAGCAGTTTCGCATGAGCTAAAACAGCTCCCTCCTGCCTTTCTTCAACGCGGCCCTCCCTCGGCCTGATCGCCAGCAGTTCTTTCCACGATCCTGCGTTCTATTGTTCTGAGTTCCGGTCACCGCTGTTTTCAGTGCTGATTCGGATGCTTGGTGACGCCGCATCCTTGGCCCCTGTCAGAAGCACAGAACGTCACGCCTTGGATCGTCGATCGTGTTCACCCGTGCTTGGGGAATGTACTTGCTGGCCATGTCTGTTTTCTTTCCGGTGATTTGCGGCTGTTTGCAAGCCCACTCCGGAAGGATTCTTGATACGAACAAACATGTTTCAGGTTATAGAATAATGAAAAATAGTAACGTTGTGAGGAATGGTTTTACGCTGGTCGAGTTGTTGGTGGTGATTGCCATCATCGGGATTTTGATCGGGATGCTCCTGCCAGCTGTTCAGCAGGTACGGGAAGCGGCCCGCCGCATCGAATGCGGCAACAACATGCGTCAGATCGGAATTGCACTGCACAATTACGAAAGTGCAAAAATGCGACTTCCATCCGGCTGGACCACGGCTGACGATACCGCACTGGGAACACCGGGGTGGGGATGGTCGGCAGAGATCCTGCCGTTTCTGGAAGCGGGTAACGTCTCCAAAAACCTTGACATGACAGTCGAAATTGCTGCTCATCAACACGAGACATGGATCAGCGAGAACCTGCCCGTTTTTCAATGTGCTTCAGATCCCGGCCCTCAGATTGTGAACCTGAACGATCACATTGAGGAAGATGATGACGATCATGGCCACAACCTTGTCAGTCCTGATGATGACGACGATGACCACGACCATGAGGAAGAGTTGTTGGTCGGACGAAGTAACTATTCAGGCGTCTTTGGCAGCGGTGAAATTGCCGAAGCTCCCTCAAACGGTAACGGAGCGTTCTACGCAAACAGCGCTTTGCCATTTGCCAGGTTTACCGACGGATTGAGCAACACGTTCGTTGTCGGCGAACGTCGCAATGACTACGGTTCGATCTCGTGGGTTGGGGTTGTTGACCACGTCGATGAACCATTCGCCCGGATTGTTGGTGCGGCCGACCACGTCCCCAATTCGCTTGACGGTCATTTTGAGGATTTCCGCAGCTACCATCCTGCTGGTGTGAACATGGTCCGCGGTGACGGGTCAGTCATGTTTTTAAGCGACAATATTCGTGAGTCTGATTTTCAGGCAATGGCAACACGCAACGGTGGTGAGGTCGTCAACGATTTTTAATCGTGGCTGGTCTTTAACTGAACAATTTTCTTCGTGTGGCACGCACCATCCGCCTGCGGTGGAGGTATGATGAGGGATTCACTCCCCCAACTCCATCGAGGCTGACACGTGAGCAGGTCCACAAAAGCAAAACCTTCAAAGCAAAAATCCCGCTACAATACCGCTTTCTTGGTTCGGATGGTCGTATTGCTGGGCATTGCCGCGGTCGTTGGCGGTGGCGCATGGTACGACCGCGCGGTGCTGATTCCTGACGCTGATGCGAAAATCAAACGTGTCATGCAGTTGCAAACCCTTCCGGGGGAGGATGCTCGTGAGCCAATCGCCAGTGCCGCCGGTATGCCACCATCATCGACCGAACAGCTTGGCAGTTTCACGATTGACGAATACCGTTTCCCGCGAATCCTGCCGTTTCTGGAGCCAAGGGTCTGTTCAGTTGTGTTCAATGAATTAGGTGGGGTGGTAGAAACATACGCGGGGCCAATGAGTAAAAGTGACCGCGACGCAATGACAAATCGCGGACAATGAATTTTGGCGCGACCACGATTTGCCACACTCTTTTTTATCGCCACTGGTTGAAAGTCAAAGCAAATACGCTTACCGTTTTTGCTTTCCGCACCGCTCCCACCCGGCATGAACCACGATGGCATCCGATATTGAAATCGCCCAAAAGGCATCCCTCAAGCCCGTCACCCAGATCGCCGCTCAACTGGGCATTGATGTCGATCAAATCGAACAATACGGGCGGTACAAAGCCAAACTGCCGCTGGATCTCATCGATCCACAACGCATCGAAAAATGCAATCTAATTCTGGTGTCTGCGATCTCGCCGACGCCCGCCGGCGAGGGTAAAACAACAGTCTCCATCGGACTCTCTCAGGGGTTGAACAAGATTGGCAAACAAACAACAGCGGTGCTGCGAGAACCGTCTTTGGGGCCTGTGTTCGGTATCAAAGGCGGTGCCACCGGTGGTGGATATTCGCAGGTCCTGCCGATGGAGGATATCAACCTCCACTTCACAGGTGATTTTTCCGCTGTCGAAAAATCTCATAACCTGTTGGCGGCGGTAATCGACAACAATTTACAATCCAAGTCCCGGTCGCTGAATATTGACGCACGCACCGTCGCGTGGAAGCGGGTGATGGATATGAACGACCGCGCGCTACGCAGCGTGATCGTGGGGCTGGGAGGAACGGGAAACGGCATTCCGCGTGAAACAGGTTTTGACATTACCGCCGCATCCGAAATCATGGCAATACTATGCCTCTCTGATGGCCGCGCCGATTTGAAACGACGACTGGGAAACATTTTTGTTGGGTTCACCTACGACAAAAAACCGGTCTTCGCGCGGGACCTGAATGCACACGGGGCGATGGCGGCATTGCTCAAAGACGCGATCAAGCCCAACCTCGTGCAAACGATGGAAGGTACGCCGGCAATTATTCACGGCGGTCCATTTGCCAATATCGCCCAGGGAACCAACACGGTGATCGCCACGCGCATGGGAATGTCGCTGTCGGATTACGTCGTCACCGAAGCCGGTTTTGGCTCGGACCTTGGGGCCGAAAAGTTCTACGATATCAAATGCGCCTCTGCCGGGTTGAAGCCGCGGATGCAGGTGCTGGTCGCGACAATCAAGGCATTGAAGTACCACGGTGGGGCTTCATTGAAAAACATCAGCCAGCCCAATCCTGACGCGGTAACAAAAGGCCTAGCCAATCTGGAAAAACACCTCGAAAATGCGGCATTGTACAACTTGGATGTGGTCGTCGCTATCAATCGATTCACCTCCGACACCGAACAGGAGATTGAAATCGTCAAACAGCGCTGCGGCGAGCTTGGCTATTTTGCCGTCGTGGCCGACGTCTGGGGCAACGGCGGCGACGGAACGAAAGAACTTGCCAAAGCGGTTGTAAAAACTGTTGAAAACACCCAGAAATCTTTCAAGCCGTTGTATTGCTGGAAGATGCCCGTCAAGGAAAAGATTACGACCATCTGCAAAAACGTCTACGGTGCCAGTGGCGTTAATTATTCCTCACGTGCCATGGCCGATCTGAAGCGCATCGAGCAACTGGGAATGGAAAACTGCCCCGTTTGCATTGCCAAAACACAGAAATCTCTTTCCGATGATCCAACGAAAATTGGTCGCCCCACAGACTTCGAAATCACGATCCGCGAAATTGAAGTCGCTGCCGGAGCGGGCTTCCTGGTGCCAATTACGGGGGACATGATGCGGATGCCCGGGCTGCCATCGACCCCCGCCTACGAATGAAAATATATGTGCTATGGACGCAACTGCGCTCTTCCATGATCATCTGTTCTCGAAGCACGGCGTTCCTATTAGACTTGTTTCGGATCG
>CALCJM010000018.1 GCA_937967505.1 uncultured Pirellulaceae bacterium
GTTGCAATGATGTCAATAACGCGCACCCCCGTTAGTGTGGGGCGAGCATTACAAGGCGCGAACGTGTTGAAAATCAACGATGGTGAGTTTGCTGGGAAGGACAAGATGACGATGGGGCGCGAAAAGAGCGATTTCCACGCGAAAAACAAATCAAACAAGATTGGTGGCTACATCGTCACGTTAACAGATGTCTCAAGCCGGTCGCGGTATTGCCTAAAAATCATCTTTTTTTACTCTTTGCGACCACCACCACGCGTTACCGGATGCCGTGCGGCGAAGCGGTCGCTTGCCGTACCGGGCAGAAAGGTAGCGGCGTGTGCCGCGCAATGGCCTTTTCTGTTTCCTGTCGAACAATGGCGGATTACCGTCCTCAAATTATTGGCCGATCAAATCAACCCAGTTCCAAACCTACCGAAAATGCAGCTTGGAATGACAATGAATGGCCTTTGCGGGAGAAAGGGGGGGCGAAAATCCAGTTTTTGATGAAAAGAAACACCCGTTGTTCGGGGCGTGACCTAAATAAACAGCAGATGTTGTATTTAATAACCCCGCCGCCCCAGAACCATGACAAATTCACAAACCAATCGTCCCCATCGCATCCTTCTGGTTGATGATGACCAGCACCTTCTGCAATCACTCGGTCGGTGGCTGGAAGACCAGGGGTTCGATGTGCAACTGGCCGCCGATCAGGCGTCAGCCGAGCGCGCGTTGGCCGCCAAAGCATACGACTTGGCTTTTGTCGATCTACGCTTGGGTGATGAAGACGGGATGGATATTTTGGCCCATTGCCGCACCCATCACCCGCATGTGGTTGTGATTCTGATGACGGGATACGCGACTGTTGACACGGGTGTCGAAGCCATTCGCGCCGGTGCGTTTGACCTGATGACCAAACCGCTGATCGATGACGAGATTCTCATCGCGATCAACCGCGCTCTCTCGCAACAACAGGTCCTAGAAGAAAACGAACAACTCAAGGCTCAACTGGACAAGCGTTTTGCCAAGGAAAGCATTATCGGCAGTGACCAGCGCATGCAGAAGATTTTTGACATGGTCGATAATATCGCCAACACCAAAGCCACGGTGCTGATTACCGGTGAAAGCGGAACAGGAAAGTCTCTGATCGCCCGCGCCATTCACCAACGTTCACAACGTAAAAAAGCTCCGTTTGTTGAAATCGCTTGCGGTGCCCTGCCCGAAAACCTATTGGAAAGCGAGTTGTTTGGTCACGTGGCCGGCGCATTTACCGGAGCGATGTCGAATAAGGAAGGTAAATTCAAACAGGCTGATGGTGGCACAATTTTCCTAGACGAGATTGCCACTGCATCACCCAGCATGCAGGTCAAATTGCTGCGTGTCCTTCAGGAGCTACAGTTTGAACAGGTTGGTGGCGCGGAGACCTTCCACGTCAACACGCGCATCGTGTTGGCGACCAACGAGGATCTTTCGAAAGCGGTCGAGGCCGGTACGTTTCGTCAGGATCTGTATTACCGGGTGAACGTGATCAATATTGAACTCCCCGCACTTCGCAAGCGTCCGTCGGACATTCCGATGCTGGCCAATCACTTCATGGAGAAGATCTGCACCGAAGAGAGCAAGCAACTGGAGGGATTTGATCCTGCTGCCCTACAGGCGATGCGCGAGTATCACTGGCCGGGCAATGTGCGTGAGTTACAGAATGTTGTGGAACGGGCCGTCCTGTTGGGCAAGGGGCCGATGTTGGGTACCCACGATCTGCCATCGCATATTTGCGAAGGGTCATTCGCTCCTGTGGTTGCCGTCGCAACGGTCAAACAAGGTGTACGTCAGACACTGAAAGAAGCATTGGAAGGCCCTGAACGCCAAATCATTCTTCAGTCATTGCGCGAGAACAACTGGAACCGCAACGTTACCGCAGACCAATTGGGCATCAATCGTACCACCCTATACAAAAAAATGAAAAAGCTTGGCCTGGAAGATCCGCAAAGCGCTTCCGGCAACTGGTAGGTCAATGCACCATTTTCATCGCGTAAAACCCACCCAACAGCAGAACCACAAATGCCAGGCACAGCCAGTTGAAGTATTTGTCGATCAACGGCATGGCCCTAGGGCCGATTGCCCAGATGATCGCTGCCACTGCAAAGAACCGAATTGAGCGGCCCACTAGGCAGGCCAGTAGGAAAACCCCCAAGTTCATTTTTGCCACTCCCGAGGTGATCGTCAGTAGCTTGAATGGAATTGGTGTCAGGGCCGCGATAAACACCCACATCTGCCCGCGCTCTTTGAATTCGTTGGCCAGCCAGTTGATTTTTTCCTGATTGATCCCGGGGATCATCAGGGCAATGTCCAGGAACCCGTATCCGATCGCATAGCCCAAAATTGCCCCCAAAACACTGCCAGCGGTCGTTACGGCGGCAAACCATCCCCACCTTTTGCGGTTACCGAGGCACAGAGGGGCCAGCATGACATCCGGTGGAATCGGAAAAAAACTTGATTCTGCAAAGCTGATCCCGAAAAGTGATAGCGTGGCGTTACGGGAATGGGCCAGTTTCAACACCCAATCATACATTCGGCGATGGATGGCCCACCAAGGGACTGGTTTTTGATTGCGATTCTGTTCCGATGAAGGCAGTGCTGATGAAGGAGATTCAGTTGAAGGTGGGTGGTCCACAGTTGGCTTTCGTAGGCGTTGACACGAAATGAGGGCTGTCAGATCCCCCAGAATAGTTGGGACTTGCGTTTTGCGGCAAGAGTGATGTGCCGTGTAAAACTGAAAGTGGAAAATAGGCGCTTGCTGACGATTGGAACGTTTGGCTTTTCCCTCAGAACAACAATCCGGGGAAGGATTGACGGTTAGGCGGCGTAGGTTGCTTTGGGTCAGCCGTGATTTAAAAAACCTTTGAGGATTTCAATGGCTTATGCCTCACAGAATGATAGATTGAATGCCTCACCGGATCGTGGGGTAAAACTTGCTCCACTGGCGGTCGGACACGCCAGAGCTATTCGCCAGATACTGAATCCAAGTTAGGCAACGTGTTTCTCATTGTAATTTGATGTTGGTCCAAACACTTCCACAGACTGATCGTTCCTGCGTCGTGCAGATTTCTGCACCTGCCAAGATCAATCTGTTTCTGGAGATCCTTGGTAAACGTCCCGACGGGTTCCACGAACTGGCAACCGTGATGACGACCGTATCGCTGTTTGACGGGCTTCGGTTTTGTCCGAATGACTCTGGCGAAATCAAACTGAAGGTTCAATTTCCCGATGTGGGGCGTTCGGTTGGCGCGATTCCGGAATATGGAATCCCGATCGACAAACGCAATTTAATTGTTGCTTCATTGATCAGATTGCGCGAGACGTTCGGCCAGCCGGCAATGGGGATGGAGATCGTGCTGGACAAGCGCATCCCTGCCGCTGCGGGGCTTGGTGGGGCCTCAAGTGATGCGGCGGCCGCGATTGTGGCTGGCGACCTGGCTTGGGGACTGAAAATGACCAGTGAGCAGCGTCACTTGATCGCGTCCGCTATCGGCAGCGACGTGCCGTTTTTTCTGTACGGAGGAACGGCGTTGTGTACGGGACGCGGTGAGCAAGTCATGTCCGTTTCGGCAACTGCGGGGATGGCGATGGTGATTGCCAAACCTGTTTGTGGTTTATCGACGCCGACGGTGTTTGAGCAATGTGTGGTGCCGGGGGTGCCCGCTGATGTGGATGTTTTTTTGGATGTCGTGGCCCGCGGTCGTCCAGAAGCAATCGCACAACAGTTGCACAATCGGCTACAGCCAGTTGCCGAATCAATGGAAGAGGAAGTAAAGAGGTTGGCGAAGGCATTTGAACAGACGGAGTGCCTTGGTCACCAGATGAGTGGAAGTGGGACGAGTTATTTTGGAGTTTTCGCCGATAGCGAGGCCGCCGGGATGGCGGCTGACCAGTTGGGTAAACGGAATCCGGATTGGGATGTCTTTCGTGTAAAAAGTCTTGGACGGAACGCGGTCACCGCCGCATGATCGCGTTTGTCGAGCAGGGAGAATTGGGATGGAGATTACCGAAGTTCGAATCAAATTGATGGAGAACCCGGAGGATCGTCTGCGCGGCTTTTGCAGTGTGACCTTCGATGGCAGCTTTGTTATCCGGGATTTAAAAATTATCGAGGGAAACAATGGGCCTTTTGTGGCCATGCCCAGTCGCAAGCTGACCGCCAATTGCCGCAAGTGTCGCTCCAAGAACCACCTGAAGGCCAACTATTGCAACCACTGCGGTGCAAAGTTACAGCATGAGCGTGTGCCTCATGACAACAACGGCCGTGCGAAACTGTACGCGGACATCGCACACCCCATCAATGCTCGATGCCGCGAAATGATTCAGCGCAGAATTGTGGAAGAACTGGAGAGCGAACAAAGACGCGCGCAGGAACCCGGATACCGGTCACGCTACGATGAAGCCTATGACGATGCGCGTTCGACGCCCAAGCCGCATGCTGCTGGTGAGAAAACGGCGGCCTCTAAACCCGCCGTTTCCAAACCAGCCGTCTCAAGAGCAATCGCCTCCACGCCGGTGCGCTCCAAGAATGCTAGCCCCGGACAAAAAAGCGATGTTCCCAACAACGATGCTGATGGCAATACCAACGCCACCGGCAGTAACCCGGGAAGTGGAGCGGAGGCTCCCGACGGCGCGGCGGGGGCAAATCTGTCCGTCGCTCCCGTGTTGCCCGCCCCATCGACGATAGAAGGGATCAACCCTAGCGAGATTGGCCGATCAACCGTCGCCAACGCAGTCGTGGGATCCGTGGCCGATACCAAACAGCCCGATGCCCAAGATGACAATTTTGGCAAAGGAATCTTTGATGTTTAAATACGCTTCACGGAGAAACAGGGGCGTTTGGCGATGCTGTTTCTTTGTGTTGTGACTGATAATGTTGCTTAAGTAAGTCTTCGCCAAAATCGTTTTTGAAGTCGCGCCAGACGATATGTACGTGATTGGCTTTGTTCTGAGTATTGTCATATTCAACGATAAATGTCGGCCCCTGCACCCGAAAATAATGTGGCTTGCCAGGCTGGATCATTCCCATCCAGGCAAAACTAACATTGTCAAATCCGGCGTCTTCAATCTCTCTCAAATCCGCCGCCGCCAGTTCGGGACGAATTTGCTGGACAAAGCTGTCGATCAGCTCGCGCAAGGTTTTCTGTTGATCGGGAGTCATGTCTTTTGCCAACAGACCGGCCGGCTGAAGTGATTTGGCCACGACACCGGGCCCATTGATTACGTCGCGCGGTGCGCGCCGACCGACAACCGCCACCTCTTTTTGTGTTGCTGACAGGTTCCGCACCAACGTGCGGCCAAGGTCCTCCTGCTGTCCAAGCACGCGCAGACCTTTTAAATTGCCCACCCGTACCTGTGCGGGGTTGGCCCCCATAAACATCGGCGTCGCCGCGATCGCCTGTCCATCGGCAACCGTGAAACTGACCGACAGGTGATGTCCCTCAATTCTCCACCCCCATGTCGTTTCGGTGGAAGGTTCACCAAAAATAAACAGGTGGTACTTGGTTGGATCACGCCTGAGATTCTGATTTTCCATCTCTCGGAGCACGCTTTCTAGGACCATTACCTGCATCGATGTGCGGTAGCCCCGATGGCTGAGTCCCGTTTGTAGCAGTCCCGTGGCAAGCAGCATGTGTTGCGGTTTCAGATCGCCAAAGGAAAGCCCCGGTCGCTCCATGGGGATGAACTGCCAGTCTTTGCGGTGTTGGTCATCAAACGGGAACATGATTTTTTTACGGTCTTCATCACCCATCGCCTGTAGAAGCAGGTTGGCCGCATCGGTCATTTCTTTGGCGATATCATGGGCACCGGCTGGAGCGCCCAGAAAGAGAAACGATATCAGCGTAACCGTTGCGATCGTTTGTTTGATCGCTGCGATCAAAACGTCGGTACGATTTGACAACTCGTGGACCACGTTATGAGTGGACTCTTGAGCAGAATCATGGTGGGCGATGGGATTCAGATTCATCAGGGGTAACCTTACAGGGAAGCGCACAAATCAGTCGCCATTAAACCATGGTCACTGCCCGGGCGTTTTGCCTGAACGGGAATTTTGAAAGATATTGTCGATATACTGGAGCATCGAGTGATCCGAAAGGTAGTCCACTTTGAAGCGCCGGAATCCGGCAATTAGCCCCTGCAAGCGGTCTTTTACGCGCCTCCAACCGCTCAGTTTTCGCATTTTCCCGTTACGGTCCAAGTACAGTTCCTGGCCGCCATGACGGTAGCCCAACCAGGTGGGCGGCATGCGGGTGACGACATCGTTGTTGTTCACCCACCGGTAGTGCGTCACTTTCACGTGGTTGATATAGCGGTTGCAACCGACGCGCGGACTGCCGTAGGTGTACAGTTCTTGCGTTTCTCCCGGGATACCTGACAGCGTGGCGCGGCCGGCGCAAATGGTCGCCATCGCCCCACCCAACGAGTGACCGCAAAACCACATGGGCCGTGTGTTTTCCGCCAGTTCTTCTTCCAGATACGGCCAGACCTGATCGACCTCCCGTTTGAATCCACGGTGGACCTTGCCCACGGTTTCGGCAACCGCCGTCAGTGCGTCAATGTCCGCCGAAATATCATTCCACTCGCGCGGTTCGGTCCCCCGAAACACAATCACACTGTCCCACTGAGTGGTAAACCAGTAGGCCTGTGCCCCGTCGGTGTTGAAGAACTTGCCATCAGTAAAACCCAACTTACCTGCGGCGATATTGCACTCCTCGATCGATAGATAGGCGATCATGGAAACTTCAGCGAACAACACCGATCTTTCAAGCATGGATAAGTCGGCAACCGGTCCTTCCAGCCTAGATTTAAAGACAAACTGGTCAGCCTTGCGTTGTGAAAGCTGTTGGTCTTTGACCGATTCTGTTTTGGGCCGGGGCATATGGGTTGCGTGGCAGAAAGAGAGGCTGATTCAACACCAAATTGTAACGCGTTTTGAGCATTACAAAAGTGCGATGCAAACGCCCCGTTTATTTTTGTCGCATTTCAATGACGTGTGGAGGCACAGTACTGCCCTTGGCATGAGTTTGCATGTACCGCGACAGCAGCCTGCACGTCGCGTCCTCCGGATCGTTCGCCTCGACCCGTTTCAGCAGCTTGCTGGCCTCCTGCCAGTTACCGCTTTCAAACAACGCCACGGCATCGTCGATTGCTTTGACAGTGGCGTCATCGATACGCGCCTCCAGGCGGAATACCTTGACCGGTTTTTGCATGCCAAAGGGCGTCACGGTTGCCAACGCGACCGGTTTGCCAAGTGAATTTTCCTCCGCCAACTTCAGCTTCCGTTGGGTTGCCTGATCGATCAGGATGTTGGCCCCCACCGATTTCGACATGCTTTCCAAGCGGCTGGCCAGATTCACCACCGGGCCAAACGCGGTGACTTTCCCTTGATCGTCGGTCCCGATCCGGCCAGCCACCGCCGGCCCTGTCCCGATGCCAATCCCCATTTCAAACGGATAATCGGCTTCCCGGTTGAATAGTTCCAGCTGGCGTTGGATCTCGATCGCCGACCGTGCCGCGCGCACGGCGGCATCGGCTTGGTCCAAGGGCCAGCCCCAAAACGCCATCGCCGCATCACCATGAAAATCACCAATGACCCCGCCATGATCAAGGATCACGCGCGTCATTACTCCTAAGGACTGGCTGACATGGTCCAGCAGCTCCAGCAAATCATCGGCCAGCGCTTCGGATGTTTTGGAAAAACCACGCAGATCACAGAACAGCACCGACACGTCGCACTGACGTGGCTGTAGAACTTCATCGGGGTCGCGTCTAGCAAACGCGCGAAGCACCGCTGGAGAAAAAAAACGCCGTAGGCTCGACTGCCGCCGTTCCAGCTTCCGCAGCTGCAACAGGTTCTTCAGCGTCGATGCGATCAGTTCGCAAAACTTGATGTCGCCTTCCAAATCTACCTCCCCGGACCCTGACCCGCCCAACAGGTTTGCCGACTCCGGATTGGCCGATGGCATTCCTGTTTTGTTTTTCCCGGTAACATAGATCGCCCAATCCGCACCGGCAGCCGGCCCCACGATCGAAGCCGAAGATTCCACTGCGGTGATCGAGCCGTCGGTGGGCGAAACATTTTCCTGCTGAAGCGCTTCCAGCGGACAGGCAAACGCCCATTGGTTACTTTTGTCAAAGGTGTATCCGGAATCGGTAGTTGCGGCCGCACCGGTGTCCCAAAAATGCAGCACCGTCTGTTGCTGGTCAATCGCTTCGCGGATCAGCCGTTCGCTGGCCTGAAAATCACCGCCGGACAACGACTTCCTGTCCCAATGTTTTACCTCGATCAAATTTTCATCGCGCTGTGATTCCTCTCCGACGTCTGCGTCCCTGATTCTGACAATTCCGATGGCACTGGCCGTTGCGATACCTGCCATCAGCGTATTGACCATCCTAGTCATCAGGTCATCTTCGTTGGCGGCGCTGGCGATCACATCCGGTAACCGGTTCAGCACACCAATCCGCCGGTCGGCATCCCGGTAACGCACTTGTTTGAGAAACTGTGGGGAAAACGTACGTTGGCTGACAGGGTTGGGCACGTCGATGGTCGCCATCGCCCGATTGGAAGAAAACGTAAACGTCGTTTCGCCAATCACGAAGTGCTCACCCGGTTTGACCCTGAATTTCATGGCTGCCTTGCCACGAAAGAACACCGGATTGCTGGCACCTTCGATGACCGTTACCTCCAGCCGTTGACTGTCCAGCCGCTGATCCCCCCGTCGTTGACCGCCCAGCTTTAACGTTGCGTGAGAGCGCGAGATTTGCCGGTCCCAGCCAACCGCCAGCATTGGCGCGGTGCGGCCAAGCACCAGTTCCACACCAGCGGGCACGCTCCGCCGCCAGCGGTTCTCGAAGGTCTTCCCTTGGGCAATCAGTTGAGCAATGACTGGAGCATTCATGGCATTTGTTAGCTGCGGATTGTTAGCGACCGACGGCCGGACGAATGGTCATCCGGATCTCGACAGGACCGTTGGCCGGATCGGCGGGGCAAGTCGTGCATCAGATCGACGCAGCTCCACAGTACCATGCAGGTCAGTCAACCGAAAGTCTGTGGTGAGAGTCTCTGCTCGAACTGTACGACACCGGGCCGGCCGGATCCAACACAAAATCGAATCGCGCACTTTACTTTTCAACCGCCGGAGCCAGTTGCGGGGTTTCAGCTGGACGTGTCAGCAGGATGGCTTCTAAAATTTGCCATCTGGCTTAAGATAGGCCGGTTGGCAACATTCAACTGCCCTTAAGATGGTTCGATCTCCTTCGTGAAGCTTGGAGTGCGAATCATATTTGCAAAAAATCGATTTCTGATGAAGTTATGGCCGAAGACTACTACAACACATTGGGCGTATCGCGCTCCGCCAGCGGCGAAGAGTTACAAAAGGCTTATCGGAAGCTGGCCGCGAAGTACCACCCGGACCGGCACGCCGAAAAAGACGATAAAGAGCGCGACAAAGCCAAGCAGCAGTTCCAAAAAATCCAACAAGCCTATGACGTTTTAAGCGACCCAAAAAAGCGGCAGATGTATGATCAGATGGGCCCTGATTTTGAGAGCATGGGGGGAGGCGGCAACCCCTTTGGCGGTGCGGCAGGGGGCAATCCTTTTGGCGGAATGGATATTGACCTTGGCCAAATCTTCGGGCAGGGCGGTGGCGGTTTCGATCAAATGTTTGGCGGCGGACGCCAACGTCGTCCCTCCGCCCCCCCCGCGCGAGGGCAAAATCTCGAACAGGAAATCTCGGTGCCGTTTGCCACCGCTGTGCTGGGCGGGCAGTATCAGGTGTCCTACGACCGTGGCAACGGGAAAATTGAGAGCCTGACGGTCAAGATTCCGGTAGGAATTGAGTCCGGGAAAAAGATTCGTTTGAAGGGGCAAGGGCGTTCGGGGCCTGGTGGGGCTGGCGATTTAATGGTCAAGGTCAATGTCACCGGCCATCCCCACTATAGCCGCAGCGGACTAAACCTGTCGGTCACCGCTCCCATCACGCTGTTGGAGGCAACCCAGGGGGCGAAAATTGATCTGCCAACGCCCCACGGCACAATTGCCGTCACCGTTCCCGCAGGGACCTCCAGTGGGAAATCACTTCGACTTAAAAACATGGGCATCAAAACGCCCGCACGCTCAGGGGACCTGATCGTCAAACTTCAAATCGTTATCCCGGAGTCACTTACCGAACAGGACAAAGAATTGCTTGAGCAGTTAAGCGCCGCGTGGGAGAGCCATGACGCTCGCACTGAACTGGTCTGGTAACGTTGACCGATAAGCAATCGATGAGCAATCATTTTCCAAAAAAGGTACGCCTGAGAACGCAATATGATTTTGACGGTGTGTACCGGTCTGATTATTTCGCCGCCGACGATGTGTTGGTGATTCGTGCGGTTCGCAATGGTACGGACCAAACGCGGCTGGGGCTCTCGGTCAGCCGGAAGGTGGGCAATGCCGTTGTTAGGAACCATTGGAAGCGCCGGATTCGTGAATCCTTTCGGCTGCAACGATCCGATTTGCCACCCGGGATGGACATCGTCGCACGTCCTAGGAAGGGGGCGCAGTGTGATTTTGATGCGATTTACCAATCATTGAAAAAGCTCTGCCAGCGATTGGACAGGAAAATGCCGTCGACAAAATCCTGACCGAGCGACGATCGGTGGTAGGGCGCTGGAAACAACGGAAAACAGCTCACACGGCGACTGGTGCATTATGCAACGCTCATTACTTCATCGAATTATCGGGTTGCCTGCCATCGCAGCGGTTGGCTGCGTGCGTCTATACCAGATTTTGATCAGTCCAATGATGCCCGCCACCTGCCGATTTGAGCCAACGTGCAGCGCTTATACGATTGAAGCGATTCGCAAGTACGGTTTGTTTTTTGGGTGTGCCAAAGGCCTATGGCGAATCATGCGTTGCCACCCGTGGTGTGCGGGCGGTGAAGATCCGCCATAAGCCCACTGAATGTCCATCGCACCTGCTGGCTGGCGCAGCAAAAACGGACCACTTGAAAAGGGTCCGCTGTTGACACTTCAGTTTTGCTGGCCCGCCGGAGGAGGGACAGCCACAGACGACTGTTTATTCGCCGTCTTCTTCTTTCTTGACTTTCTTCTTTTTCTTCAGCGAGATTTTCACGACGCGCACTTTCGGCAGGCCGTAGATTTTGTCACCCTCGTCGAAGCGTTCCATCTCCTTGAGCTTGGTGATGCGTTCGGCGCGGGTGTACACGTTGCGCATTTTGATCGCACCGGCTTTAATTTTCAGACTTTTATCAATTGTCATCGGAATACCCGAATCGTTCAGTTTTCAGTTTTGGAAAGCCGCAGAGTTTAAGTGAACGGCCTGTCACATTCAAGAGCTAATTTCGGCCAAGTTACCCACGTTTGGACAGGATATCCCGGTAATTTCGCCGATTTGAGCGCGCCCACGCCCAAACGGCCCCGCCAGGCACTACACCAGTCGCCACTCGGCCTGGTAATTGAGCCCCAGCGTCATGATCTTGGTCAGCAGTTTTTCGTAAGTATAACCTGCCTTTTCCGCTGATTCGGCCAGATCCTCTCCGTAAGACAGGTTCGGGTTGGGATTGGCCTCGATCACAAACACCGACCCGTCGTCCCGCAACCGCAAGTCGATCCGGGCATACCCGGAGAGGCTCAAAGCCTTGTAAACGCGCTTGCACACCGCCGCAATCTTTTTTTCGGTCTCCGGAGCGATACCGATCGCCTGAGCCGTCTTGATTCCTACCTTTCGCTGGTATTCAGGATCCCATTTGGCTTTGGAGGTGGCGATCAATGGTGATCCGGGTTCGGCATTTTCAAAAATCATCTCCCAGATTGGCAGCACCTGTAGTCGGCGATTGCCGATCAGCCCGACGTACAACTCCCGGCCCTCGATAAATGTTTCCACTAGGGCATCAGTGTCGGTCTGCACGTGGATGTGTTCCGCACGTTCGATCAACTGCGCTTCGTTGTAGACCACCGACGCGTCGGTTATTCCCAGCGACGCGTCTTCGGAAACGGATTTCACCAGCAGCGGATATTCAAACGCAACGGGTTTCCGAACTTTTTTCCCACGTTGAACAACAAAAAAGCCCGGTGTGCGGATGCGGTGAAAGGTCAGGATTTTTTTGGCCAGCGATTTGTCATGGGCCAGTAGCAGGCCGCGCGGATTGCAGCCCGTGTAGTGCTGCTTCATCAGTTCCAAGTAACTAACAACGTGGTGGTCATAAACGCCTACCCCGTGAAACTCCTCCAGCAAATTAAAGGTAATGTGCGGTTTGAAATTTTCGCTCGCCCGCCGCAACACGCCAAGGTCGTCCTGGACACCCAGTGGCAAAACTGTATGTCCCATTTCGCGCAGGGTGCTGACAACATCGAATTCCGTCTTCCACTCAAGAATTTCAATTTCAGAGTAGCCCTCCATCGAGTCCGGTGGCACGAGTGCTTCGTGCATCAAAACAAGGATCCGAAGTTTTCTCATGGGATGTGTCGGATGCGTAAAGCTGGCCGGGAAGCGGAGCGGTGGGAGAATACAGCAGCAAAATTTTATCGCACACGACAACTGCATGCAATCAAGCCAATGCCCCGACCTCGCGTTAAAGTCCGCCTTAAGTGCGCAGACTGCCGCCCCGGGCTTGGTAGCACTTCCGGGATTCGGCTCTCTGCGGGCCGGGATGCCCGCGGTGTTAACTGGAGAAGGGAAGCGCCGGCATGTTTGCTTATCGTGCTGCCGGGAAGGGTGACGGTGCAGGAAAGGGCTGCGATCGAAATTACCCGGTAATCCATTGTGCAATGCCGATTACCGAGCTACCTGATGACTCTCACGATACAGACAATTAATCGTAAGCACCGTCATTAAGATCATCATCGAGCATCTACAATATCCATCCAATTTCCCGATTCTCAAATCTCCCGTCCCCGCCCATTTCGTAAATCACCCGATCGGTACTGCCGCGGTACTTCTGACCCGCTGGGCAGAGTATTGGCCACCAGCATGATTGCCTCCCGGCAAACGCAATGGAAAACGGTACGCCCTAACCTTCTCCATGCAAGGAGCCAATCAACTTGAGATGAATGAGGTTCCTCTAACTGAAGGTGCGATGCACCTTGGACCATTCAGTGACCAAGCGGATGCTCCGACAACACACAAGTAGGTCAAGAAAAGCTAGCATGCTCCTTTTCAATCAGCTACCCTATCAAGGATACTAGTTGCAAACGGCGATAAAGACGGGTGTTTGATCCGTGTGTCTTGTCAATTTAAATCCAATTGCGAAGTCGTCTCAAAGAGACCCGGACTGATCGCAATTCATTACATCACTTGCGCATGCGATTTTCTTTGTTTTCTATGTTTGTCTTCGTAACGCTTATTGGCGGCTGTCTTGCGTGGATGGTGACCCCCTCTCGCGCTCGCACGGCATTGCCACCAGATGCCACGAACGTTGTCGAGCGATATGCCGGGCCTTCCGGTATTACTGCCGACGTATTGCTAGAGCTTGAGGCTAACGTCTCAGAAGTAGGATTTCGGTCATTCGTAAACAGACTGAAGCTTGCCCACTGCGACCCAAAGTCAGCAGATCAGATCAGAACATTGCCAGAAAGTGACAAAAATGACATTGTTTTTATGGGCGATTGCACAGGCGCGAGACAAGAATGGGCAGTGTTCAGCGATGGAAGACTTCAATATTGGGATTCAATCGGTTACTGAGCTTGATAACGAAGGACGCCGGACAACGCTTACTGGAGTCTCGACGTTTTCGATAAATGCCAAAGCTCTTTCCAATAGCACCGGAA
Source organism: uncultured Pirellulaceae bacterium (assembly GCA_937967505.1). GTDB lineage: Bacteria > Planctomycetota > Planctomycetia > Pirellulales > Pirellulaceae > Mariniblastus. The sequence continues at coordinate 13,786 of CALCJM010000018.1, forward strand.
ACCGACTGTATCTTCCCGCTTGATGCCCAACTGATCGGTACCGAGATCGCAGTCGCTCTGGCCTAGCATTCAATGTGGGTTTAAGTTTTCAATTTTGGTATACTCACCCGGGGTTTTAATCTCCGAAACCAAGTGCAGAGGACGAATTGACGCTTCACGCACATTAAAACGTCAAGTCCCCACAATAACACGCCTATCCCGAGCGTGCTTGGACAGGACTCGTGCAGTCGGGCGGTTTGACATAAGCAACCACTTGCCACGACTCGGCTATCGCAGGCATTATTCGGCTTAAACTATGACATGGTTCGATGTACTAACCGGTTTTTCCGAACGATCTGGGAGTGACGTCCGCTCCAAACTCCGTTTTGTTGGTACACGACTGAATTCGACCGTTAACAATCGCTCGTTTGATGCGGGGGCTTTCTCAACGCCGTCGCTGCTGGCGCTTCGGCAAAAAACCGTATCGAGCCTTGGTGATAGATTGCGTGTCGTGGAACTTGTTGCCGACGTTCGTTCCCTTCACCAAGACCCCGTCAACGCCAACGCGGTCTTTCAGGTTGCCTCGCAATTCAACTGCCTTGAGATGGCAGCACCACACGTTGTTCCTGAAGATGGTGTGGGCATCTACCAGAACGATTGGACACAAGGGCCGGCCTGTTCAATCTGCGCCGGCGCCGGAACGATTTACCGAAACTATTTTGCTGATGTAAATGGCCGCACGGGACAAACGGGTAACACCCAGATTAATTGCCTAGATGACATTGAGAGGCATTTCGGCGGTAAGCTTTGGCAAATGGTCAACGGCTACTGCTTTCCGACATCGCCCGGCCTTGCGTACATCGAAAGCCTACTCGCAAACTCCAGCCCACAAGAACTGGACGACATTAGAGCAAAACTGAAGGTTGGCGTTCAATCGAAGACTCAGGTGACCATCGGCGATGCAACTCACTTGGTGACACAAGTATTCTGCTCCGCGTTGCCAGTATCCTACTCTGACATTCCAGAGTCCGAGTGGGATTATTTTCCGCGTTTGATTCTTGATGCAACGTACGAAGCGCTGTTTCACGTTGCGGCGCAGAATCTCGCGGATACCGGTTGCCGGAAACTCTACCTGACGCTGGTTGGTGGTGGCGTGTTTGGTAATAAACTGGATTGGATACTTTCCTCCATTGGTCGATCGCTGGGATTGTTTGCCTGGGCAAACCTTGACGTTTACATTGTCAGCTACGGTGCGTCAAAACCAGAGGTGGTGGATTTTCTCGCACTTCAAAACACCGAATAGCCAAACCACGTACTCCAGTCACGAATCGGGGCATTGGGTGGATCGCCAGTTTCACGACGCCCGTTGCGTCGCGGCACCTAGGCCGCTGACACCGGACGACTCCAAGCCGGAGGGGCTTGAGCCTTACTTTCAGCCTGAGTGTTTGCTTCAGACGGGGCACAGCGAATACATTATGAATGGAAACCCAATCTGCTGAAGAACCGAGCAGATCTCACCATCGAACAGTTGGATCGGAGATGCACGAACATGAATGCTGCAGTACCGGCGAGGTTGGTAACCGAATACAAAGATATCATCCAACTGCTAGGATCCTGGTGATCGTCACGTTGTCGCCACGGCTATTCGCCTCAATACTGACTCAAGCCGTAGAATAGCTTTCAGACTATTCCGATTCACTCTAGTTCTCGCATCGCCTGCGGGGCGAAAATGGGCGACCAGTTTCCCGTGTCCACGGGAGTTGGGCTTGTTGCTATTTTTGCCAAACCGTTGCCCAAAACACGGTGCAGCGAGGGTGACACCGATTGAAGGGTGAATGAGGAAAGGGAGAAGATGCGACTGACTTCAGAGAAGATAGTTCGCCAAGCTGGAAGTGCCAAACCAGTGAACCGTGGCACAACCAATGAGCATTTGATGTCGCGCTCGATTGGGGAAGATCTTTGCTGGTCTTTTTTTAATTGCTGCTCTGTACGGGCTACAGAGCTACCTGATGATTTCCACGATACAGATAATTCATTGTGTGCACTGTCATCATGATCATCGTCTCGCGTTTGAGACGTTCATCCGGTTTCTCGATCCTCAAATCCAGCCCTCGACAGCGCTCGATCATTTCCCGAATCACCTGATTGATATTGTAGCGGTACTCGCCGGTCCACTGGGCAATGGTTCGGCAGAACTCGCTGCGGTGCTTCTGCAAAAATGCGGCGGCCTTGCGAGAGTGCCTTGATTCCGGCGGGCAAAATAACCGAACCAGATCCTCGTCAAACGATGTCGTGTAATTGATATTGTAGCGCTCGTGCCGTTGCTGATAGTGCTCGCGCAGCGTTTTTTTTAACCGGCTGACGGGATCGACCTGGCGACGCGACCGAACCTTCATGGGTTGCCCTGCGATTTCGGCCATCAATTCGTCAACCAGCTCCAGCTTTCGCATCGCCTTCCAACCGGAATAGTCCTTTCGCCAACGATGCCCCGGTCGCAGCCACACTGCAAACGTCTCGGCAAAATCTTCCGCCGGATGGCTTTGCGCGTACCAAGGTTCCAGATGCTGAACGAAATTCTTGCTCCGTGGCTTGGGCCGATAAAACTCCGGATAGGGCGTGGAGTAGCTGCCAAAGACCGCGCGATAACGTTTCTTTCGGTGAAGTGCAAACGCCGTATCTACCGCGTGGCCCGTTTCGTGGCGGAGGATTTTCATGCACCAGTCGCGCGTGCCGCCTTCCACATCCAGCATTTGCTGACGTTCCAGACGGATCAATTTGGGATGTGCCAAATAGAATGGAATGGCGATTCCCGGAATCCCATCGGGCGCGAACCACTCGTCGCTTAACCAGCAATGCGGGCGAATTCTCAGATCCCGTGCGGCCAATTCCCCATATAGCTTCTGTAGCATCAGCTCCAGCGGCGTGTCGTCGATGGTCAGCCCCAGATCACACATGCGCGTGTCGAGCATGCTTTCCAAGGGCAGTTGGCTCCAGTGCTTCGCCCGTACAGCAGCCGTCGTGGGACTTTGTTTCTTCCGCCGCGGCTGGCTGACCGCTGTTCTAACGAAGCTGGCCCCATTGGTGGGGGCATCGGTGGTTCCAATGTGAATCGTGCGACAAGGATCGTGGGCCGCATCTGCAGATTCAACATGGTGCGACGGCGTCAGCAGCTGCTCAAGCTTGGGCTTGGTTTTTTTGGTGCGTTTTTGCTTTGCACCGGCAGCCGATTGCAGTCGTTTGGCCATGTTATGTTCATTCCTTTGAGGACCGGAGGGGCCGTTGGTTGCACCGTGGGTTTCGTTCGGGCAAATCAGCCCGAACGGGGGCGGCGGGAAACTGAATCCGGTTGCAACCTTCGTTGGCAGTAGCTTATGTCGAAATCGACTGATTCGCAAATTAAGTTGCGAATTTTATTTTGAATCCGCCGCGAAGTCAAAAATGTTTGACCGTCAAAATGTTGCGACGGTATTTTTACCAACCGTTGAATCGTTAACGCAGATGAATCGCGAATCGTTGCGTTGAACGTTGACTCAAACATTGCCCCAACACTACCCCCGGGCGGAGCGGTTGCTGAAAATGCTGATGCGACTTGGGCAGCCGGAACAACTTGCCCTGCGGGAGATCGATTCCCTGCCGGTACCCGGCTTCCAATGCCGCCACCGGCATCAGAGGATGAACCGCAGAAGGTTGGCGGGCACACACCGGTAACTATCGCACCGGCAATCCGAATGCGGTAATCGGAATGCGGTAATCGAGCCCGCCGTGTAAGCCGGGCATGATGCCCCAGAAAACTTGGCAAAAACAAGGCAATGTGCACCGATTCCCACATCCAGTGTTGGCAGCACGGCGAACGCTGTTCTAAACGCGGCAGCCTGAAAACACGCCCCAGCCAACCCAGCTTGTTGACACTGCCCTGTTTCCAGATTAATTTCATCAAAGATAGGCAATTTTGCCAACACATTTTTTTACGTCGCAAGACACTCGGGAGACCTAGATGAACAAGTTCGTATTTCCTCTTGTAGCCGCTTTGACTTTTGTCATTGTGGCCGACAATGCACAGGCTGGCCTTTTTGATCGTTGCTGTAAGCGCCCATCAATTTTGCAAAAATTTCGTAAGCCAAAGTGCTGCCCTGCTCCAGCGCCGGTCTGCTGTCCGGCACCAGCGCCAGAGCCAGTATGCTGCCCTGAGCCGGCACCAGCACCGGTTTGCTGCCCTCAGCCTGCACCAGAGCCAGTGTGCTGTCCTGAACCAGCTCCAGCACCAGTCTGCTGTCCTGAACCTGCTCCGGCACCGGTTTGCTGTCCTGAACCTGCTCCAGCACCAGTTTGCTGCCCTGAACCTGCTCCAGTATGCCAGCCTGAGCCTGTTTGTGCTGCCCCTGCCCCGGTCGTTTGCTGCAAGCCTGCACGTAAAAAGTGCAATCTTGGAAGCCGTTTGAAAGCGCGCCGAGCCTGCCGTCCAACCCGTTGCTGCCGCTAACGGGCGCGTTTGCTTTTACCGGACCGAAGTAATTTTGGCTGGCAAAGCAGGTGAATCTGAGAAAATTGAAAAAAAGCCACTCATTGCGCGAGTGGCTTTTTTTGCGTTTTGGGTTTTGTTGCGATAGACTGGATTTTCTTCCATCCGCTTCGTATCAAAACTGGCGAACGTATCTGTGAGTAATGATTCAGTCTCCGGAGGCCCCCCATCTCAATCCACAACACTACAGCGCGATGCTGCTGTGCGATTGTCGATGGTCCCGGGAATCGGGCCAAGAATTTATGGCGATCTGGTGGAACGCTTTGGCTCTGCGGAATCTGCTTTGGCCGCATCGCCAGCGGAATTGCGGTCGGTAGCGGGCGTCGGAAAAAAACTGATGGAGGCGTTGGTTGGTGCCAACGAAAAAATAGATATCAACCCGGTACTGTTTCAGTGCCGCGAGAGCAACATTTCCATCATTGACCGGGGACGCGAAGAATATCCCCAGTTGCTGACCAAGATCCATGATCCACCCGGAGTGTTGTTTTGCCGGGGAGAATTTCAGCCTGTTGATCGGATGGGGATCGCGATTGTGGGGACGCGTCATGCGACCCAATATGGCAAGCGCGTTGCCGCCAATCTGGCACGTGGGCTGTCCATGGCGGGGCTAACGATCATTTCCGGGATGGCACGGGGCATTGATGCAGCGGCCCACAAAGCCGCTCTGGAATGTGGCGGTCGCACGATCGCGGTTCTGGGTGGCGGCGTGTTGAACATCTACCCGCCCGAACACGAATCGCTGGCTGATTCGATTGCCGCCAACGGAGTCGTCCTGTCGGAAGCTTTACCTCATCAGGCTCCCCGCAGCGGTTGTTTCCCTCGCCGCAACCGGATTGTCACCGGAATTAGCCTGGGCGTGATCGTGGTGGAGGCCGGCGACCGAAGTGGAGCGCTGATTTCGGCGCGACTGGCTGCCGAACAGGGGCGCGATGTTTTTGCCGTGCCCGGCAGAATCGACAGCCGGATGGCACGCGGCTGCCATCGTCTGATTCGCGATGGTGCCACATTGGTGGAAACGGTTGACGATGTTTTGGACCAGTTGGGACCACTGATCGCACCGCTGGACCTGAGCGGTAATAAAAGCAATCGGGAAGCCGACGCGATAAAAAGTGACAAAGGAGAAGTGCAAATTATCAGACACCCGGCTGAATTGAAATTAAGCGGTCAGGAACGCAAGGTTTTGAACTGCATTGAGACCTCGCCAACGGACTTCGATTTGATCGTGGAACAGACGCAACTTCCACCGGCCAGAATTTTGTCGACGATCAGTGTTCTGGAAATGCGACGGTTGATACGGCGACTGTCCAGCACGTCCTTTGCCCGGTTGTAAGCAACGTGGGCTGATAGGAAGGTCAATGGTGGGATGCAACGAGCACGGGGGCTTGGGGTAACGCGTGCGTCGAAACGAAAAAAAGGCCCGCTTACCATCATCTGGCAAGAGGGCCTGTTTCGTTGCTGCTGAGGCTTGAATCGGGACTCTAACGTCGCCATTCAAAACCGAAGATGAATCCGGCAGCGATAAAGCTGTCTTCACTTAATCCCTCTCCGGTGCCCGTTCCGAAGAACGAGTTGGGATTGATGCCTTGCGGTTTTGTGTTGGCTCTCGCGATCCCGTCGAAAATCCACATCGTCTGGACACCGGTGCGAAGCGTGATATCGCGGCTGATGTTGTAGGCCAGTTCGAACTGCAAATCCAAAGCCGGCACGAACGACTGGTCTTCGGAGTACGTTTCGGTAACTCCGATGATGGTACCGTTGTTGAACAAGTCCGTCGAGAAATATCGTTGCTGGTTGTAGGCCGCTGCGATCGCCCCGTCAGCGGTGGTTCGCCAGCGTCCCCGACGACGGTTGAAACGGGCTCCTGCGTGTGCACCGAACGCAATGTTGTTGGCTTCCTGCTTAAAGCGGTTGGTCACCTGGGTGACTCCCACTGTTTGCAAGCGATCTTCCAAGGTTTCGTCGCTGACATTGATGTACTGAGCGCCAATATAGGGTTCGAAGTATCCACCATTGTTCATGTGCTGACGATAGATCTTGTTGATCTCGACGGTGGCAAAGCGATTGGTCACCAACATTGGATTCTGCACGGTAGAATCCTGCCCGTTGGTAAAGAAGATACCGTGGCTATCTTGATAACTGATCGTCCAACCGTCATCGGCATCGGTCATCCATCCCGCCTCGTAACGGGTACCCCAGATGTAGTTGTTTCCCGAGGCGACCGTATCACCGTCCTCGCCTCCTCCGATGATGCCGGGACGCGAGACGCTGGTGTAAGTACGATCGTAAGTGAGAAAGAATCCCGTATTGGGTTCCTTCTCCTCGTCGTTCGTAAATTCCAGCGGTGCGAACACCTGAGTGTCGTAATCGAACACCCCCGGAGTAACGAAGGGCCGAGTGGCATCGGCCGATTCAATCCCCCGATGCTCGAATTCGGCCGAGGGAACGTTGATTTGTGCACTTGCCGTTTGGCATGGGGCCAACAAAGCCGCCAGAGCACCGAAGATCATAAAGTTTTTCAAAGGCATCGCTATGTTCCTGCTGATGCAGTTTTCAAGCCCATCAGCAACGGTGATGGGAATCCGCTTAGTGCCAAATATCGGATGTTGGTTTGTGCGGGTTGAGAAAGAATTCCAGATTTTGTCGAACATGTCAGTTTTTCCGCAAATTCCTGATTTCCGGACGCTCGTCGATGGGCTTCAAGATCGGTTTCACAGCGTTTTGTGGAATTCCGGGGAATATCGTCCCGCTTTTCCCACATGCCCCAGCTTGCGGCATTGGTCTTAAGGTCCGCGTGCTGGCACACGGAAATCGCGACTTCAAATGCAAACCGGTCTTATTCCAACAAGCTCAACCCGGTTTTTTGGACTGCGGCAATCCAGCCGCGCGTTGCGTTGGCCAGTCCACGATAAAACTCTGTTTCCGCCCGCTCTTGGACTCCGGTTAACAGGTCCTCGGGCCAAGCCAGACGCGTTTCCGCAAATGCGACCATCGGTTCCAACGCTTCACGGTGTCGGGAATGACTGGCGGCGATCAACAAATGTCCCGCACAATCCAGCTGCACGCCGATATGATCCAGCAGACTCTCAGGCGGTTGGTACTCTGGCAGCAATTCGAAAAAGGACTGCATTGATGACACGCAATCGCTTTGGAATTGGCGGGTCGCCCAAACGGATTCCACCGGAGACAAATGCCCTTTGGGTCCAATCAACAACCGACAGTAATCAATCTGCAACGCCTCGATAGTCTCATCATTAGGACAGGGGATTTCCCAGCCTAGGTCTAGCAAAGCCTCTTTCAGGCTCGCAGACGCGTCCCTGCCCAGTGCGGCCAACGACTGGTGGGTCATCTCTTTCAGCCAGCAGTTGCCCAACAGAATGCCGCAGTGGCCCATCGCAAACGCGTTTTCTAATTCGGTTTTCATGCTGATAAAGTCTATTCAAGCCTTGATCACCGCCAACCCCTGATGCGAAGATGGCCGTGCGTTTGGTGGACGATTGTCCAAAACTGTCATTGACCCGATTCCATTTCCGGATTGCATTGTCCGATCTCCATGCCTGAAAAAAAAATTCGCATTGCGGGAGTCCCCGAGCATTTTAATATGCCATGGCATATCGGGATTGAAGAAGGCCATTTCGAAGCGGTCGGTGCAGCCGCCGAATTCACGGTCTTTGCCGGTGGAACGGGCGCAATGATGGAAGCCGTTGCCAATGACGAAGTCGATCTGGCTGTCGTCCTGTCGGAGGGCTGTATCCAGTCGCTGACCGCAGGGACCCCGGCGAAAATTGTCAAAACGTTCGTACAGTCTCCGCTGATCTGGGGAATCCACACGCCGGCGACAGGGCAAATCCGGACGCTGGAACAAATGCAGGGCGCCCGTTATGCGATCAGCCGGTTTGGATCCGGGTCTCACCTGATGGCGATCGTCGATGCCGACCTCCGTGGCTGGAGTACGGCGGATTTGGAATTTGTGGTGGTCAAGAATCTTGCCGGAGCCCGGGAGACGCTGGAGGCCAACGGTGCCGATATTTTTTTCTGGGAAAAATACACCACTGCCCCTTATGTGGAAAATGGCGAATTCCGCAGAATTGGCCGGCGACTGACTCCATGGCCTGCTTTTGTGGTTTGCGCCAGTGACAAAGCGTTGACAGAAAACAGCGACCGGGTGACCCGTTTGCTCAACCAGATCAACAAGCTTTGCCGCCAGCTAACGAACGCCCCGAAAACCACGATTGAAAAAATCAGTAAGCGATACGAACTTCCGCTGGATCAGACTGCCGAGTGGTTTGAGACACTTTCGTGGAGCATCGATTGGCAGATGGACACCGAGAATTTCCTAGCATCGATCGGGTACTTGCAGAAACTCGGGTTGATCGGAGGTGGACACGCCAGCCATACCGACAGCCCCCCGGCTGCTGTGTGGGCAAGTATCTATTCGGAATTGGACTGACTGGACTGACTGCCGCCTTTAACAGAATCAAGTGTCTCAGGGGTATCAAGAGCATCCAGTTCCATTTTTGCCGCCGCGGTACTGCCGGCCGCGATCAACGACGCAATCTCGCGCGCTTTCTGATTCTGATTCGGATCCGGATCCCCGGAACGCCTCAATGCCAACAGACGACCGGGCAGTTTCAAATCTTCCCCCGTATGCGGAAAATTACCAGCCACATACTTTCGTCGTAGCTTCTGAATTACTTTCAGATCCCGGTCACCAAACTCAACCGATGGCTCGATCACCGTCCCTTCTCCCCAGTCATTCCAGGTGGCGATTTGTATCACTGGCGCTCGCGTTTCCAGTGCCTGTTGCAATGTTTGGCGAAATGTCCGTCCGTCGTCATCGGAGATCCGCCGCCAATTTTTGCTGATCCGCGCTTGCTGATAGAAGTCGTTGAAGCGCGGATAGGCGACAGGAATTAGCTGTTTCCACTGCTTTGACTCGCGCAGAAACGTCCCGGTATTTTTGACACCCTCGGGAACGGGCCAATCAAACGCTCCGACTGCACACTGGCGACGGTGGTGCTCGCTGAAGTATTGAATCTCAAACCCCAGCGAATCGATCGTCTGGTCCCATTGGGAATTGGTCAGCCCGTCGATCCCAAACGACAGCATTACCGGCAGACCATCCAGATGCAGGTAATTCTTTTGTTGAAACCAGTTTTCCTTCATCCAGCGGATCTCGCTGATCGCATGGTCCACCACAGCCGATGCGCTTACTTTCCCACCCGCGACCAGTTTGGGGATTGTTTGATCTTCGTAGCAAATTGCGAATTCCATATTCAGCCGACCAAGATGGTTAACCAGCGCTTCGGTGTGTCGGTGCAATCGCGCGTAATCAAAATGGTCCTTGCGGCCATACCAGTCAACAATCACGCCATCGATGCCGGAAAGCTTCATCAGCAGCAATTGGTATTCCAGCACGGCATCGTCAGCGCTGTCATAGGGGCCAATTTCGGGGTAGTAATGAGCCGCTATTTTTCGTTGACCGTTTGGCCTTATCTGCCGGGGGTCGGTGGAGTTCATTGTCCAGTGCCAGCCCCACGTCTCCCGTTCTGCGTTGGCTTCGAACCATGGCATGTAATGGGCAAAAATTCGGGGCGCCGGTCGAGCCAAAGTGTTGCCTGGATTCCTCGGTGGCGTACGATCCTGAGCTGGCAGGAGGGTCGCACAAACTGCCGTCCACGCGACCGCGACCAGCCAGCCTCCTGTTTGGTTTCTCGTTTTGCTTTTCGTCACAGCGCTCATCTCTCAGCATGGCAAACGAATGGGATTCTCACAAGACTCAGGGCAATGAAGTGTTACGAATTCACTTGTAGGACCGGTTCCCCGATTCACCCGCGCTACAATGTTCGCAATCGTGTTTTCACAACACCCTGCGGTTGATCCAGCACATCCATTTTCACGATCTTCCACGCTCCGTTAATCACTTTGATTTCGAACAGGGCGTCATACTGGTTGGTTCGTTCGTGAATGTGTCCCCAGTGCTCGATGGTGCCGACGATATTCCATTTGCAGCGGTACTGAAATCCGTTTTCAATAAACGTCCCAACCTGTTGTCGCCCCTCCAGAACCTGCACGTCCTCGATCCTTGACACGGCACCGCCCTGTGCGGCGATTCTCAGACTGTCGTTGATTTGTAGGTATAACTTCCGCAGCAACGGGCCTGCTACACTTCTGTCCAGCGTGTCGTAGATCCGGCTTTCATCCGAATAGTCAAACGAGCGAAACAGGTTGCGGTGCAACTGGAGAAAAATGGTGCTCGCCGTCCGGTTGGTAATTGCCAGAGAACCGGGGCGCTCCAATGGCGATTGGACCTGCACCTCCGCAGTCCGTGCGGTCAAAAAACCGGCGACACACAACAGCGCTGCAGCCCCCGTCAGCAAAGGACTAAATGGGCGAAACAGGCTGACACCGGACGCACACAGCGCCAGTAAAAAGCAGGCCGTCGCAATCACCGGCACGCCAACGGTGACCGGACGCACATGGTAGCGGTCGTCGGCCAGATCAACCTCTGTCACTGACGGAAGTTCCGGTGCATCGGTGGCCTGCCAGGAGTAAACATTGTTTTCGAGGAACATCGAAAATCTCACCTGCGCGACTTCTTTGTATGGAAATGCGACGGCATCCACCGATCGCAGCGCTTCCTCGTTGAATTTGTCCCAGGCAACATCCACTTTCAAAGGTCTGCCTTTGGCCGGATAACGCATTATAATTCCCACCCGTCCACTGGCCATGCTGACCTTGCGTTTATCGGCCTGCACGGCAAAGTCTTTCAAATCCAGCCCATAGAAATCTACCCGGTCGAATACCGGTGCAACTTCAATACCGTCGATTTGTACCGGGTTGCCGAAACTGAAGAACCGACGAATCTGCTTCGCTGCCGCTGACTGTTCTTCGATGGAAAGAAACGAGGGGTCGGCACGTTCGAACTCGATCATTGCTGCCAGATTTGCCAATGGCACTAGGACCTCGTTGCGGACCTCGTGGTCGTTGATATAGATAAACGAGTAAACACTGCTGTAGCTGGAGATACCCAGCGTTTGTTCACGTTGCTGCTCAAACCACGAATCCCACTCCTCCTTTGATTCCTCTGGCGAAAGTGCCGGCCGGTCCCAATCAAAGCGAAACGTCTCCGGCGAACCCGGTTTGAGCATCCGTGTGTAAGGCGATTGCGAGCCCGCTTGTTTAAGTAACACCTTCAACTCCGATGGCAGCAACTGTCCCTCAGCGACCATGTCCTGCTGGATTGTGATGAACTCCGGCGGCGCAGGATACTTTAGCTCCAGTTCAACCTCCAGCGTATACCTCATCAACGTCCCTGCATCGGCACCGCCAGAGGGTAACTCCGCATCGACGACGCCGGTCACCGTGGCGGGGATCGTTTCACCGTTGACATCCAGAAAACGAATTTTCTCCGCCAGATATTGTGCGTGGTCCTGTGTCGCTGCGCGGATTTCATCGCTGTCGTATTTCCCGTCCTCCCGCGGTTCGACGCCTTGCAAAAGCTCAAGATCTTCGGCAAAACACTTCAACCGGACCGTTGCCTGTCTCCGGTTAACGAAGATCTCCGCCTCGACAATGGATACCGGGTGACGGGCAGAAACTTCAGTCGCCAATGCAGCGGCCACCGATCCGCACACCAGCATCGCCACCGCCAGCAATATCCGGAAAGGGCTATCGGCGTGTTTGCGCAATCGAATCACAAACGGATGAAAGGGCGTCGGAGTCAAATCTTGTTAAAGCCTGTTGTGCTACTTCTTTTTGTATTGAAACTCTTTTTTCAGTTCCACGTTTTCGTAGTCTTCATTTTCGGGCAGCACGAAATGGTAATCTTTCATCCGGTCCAGCTCCACCTCCAGCGGCGTTTCGCAAAGGAATTCCATCACATGCCCACCCATTTTTCGATCATCAGAAATAAAGTGGAAGTGGTAACCGGCCACATTGATGTTACCAATGAACTCGGGACAGAAAAAACCGATCATCGTTCCGGACACGTTTTCCTGTTCGAAAACCGGTCGGTTGGGGATTAAGACATCCAACCCGTCCTTGAAAGGCTTGGACTGCTTGTTCAGCCCGCCGCATTTCATTTTCTTGAAGTTTCCGTGCACCTTGAACGCATAAAAATAATTCAACGACGGCAGCGCCGGGTTCAACCGCTGGCGAAACGCGTCGTAGTCATTGGGGCCGGGCATTTCAAACTGCTTGTCGGCGTCGAAGAACGCCGCGTTGGCATAGACAATCTGGTCCTCATCGGCACCAATCGAGACCTTGCCGTCTTCAGTGATCCGATAGGGCACTCCATCGACCATGATCATCTCTCCGTCCAGGAAATCAAACGACCCCAGCCCGACATCGCCGTTGGCTTTCAGGTCTTTCACGGTCAAATCACCATCGAAGACCTTGTTTACGAACGCCCACCAAATCGAATAGTGAAAAAAAGTATCGCCGTGGTCGGTGCGATAGGCCGCATCAGTGGCATCGACGGCTACCGGTGCCCGACCCAACCCCGTTGCCCACGGCAGAATCAAGATTACGACGACCATGACAGTGAGCGTCGTTGATAAAGTCAATGGACCAGCATAACGATTCATGATTTTCCTCTAGGTGTTTTATGTTGAAACACAGACTTGCACAGAATTAAACCAAATAGGAACGGCAGCAGGCTGACGATTGCGGACAGAATCCAAGAGTAAGTCCAATCCATATCTGCATTTGCGCGCCATTGTCGGAACTGGACTGTGAAATTGATCACTCCCCACATCATCAGCACCGTTCCTGTGAGCGCCGTACTGATATAGCGCGCGATCAAGTTCATTTTTTTTGACATGAGTCTAACTTAACTCCTCGACCACCATTCCGCTATGCCAGCCAGCAACAGCGGCGAAGGCCAGCGTCACAAATGATAGGAATACCGCCCCCAGTGTAGAAGTCAGGACGCATAACCACGCCAACGGGATATGCATCAGCAATCCGGATACAAAAGCAAGACTGGCCAATGCGAATACGACCAGAAAAACCGTCTGCCACTGCTTTCCCTGCTTGCGAAAATGCCCGACCACGTCCGCTGACAAAATCGCAAACGGAGACTGCGCGTACCAAACCGCGACCAAAAACGGCAATGCTAGGAAAAAACGCACCGGAGCGGTGATATAGATCGACATCAGCATTAGCACCGGCGAACCAGCGACGGCAAAACTGATGGCCGTCATCAACAACGTACTGGTCCACTCGGTTGTCGGCCCCAAATGCCATGACTTGATTTTTCTTTGGCCGCTGGCGGTCTCCCGAAATACGACGCCGCAAAAATACCACAGTAAAATCGTCCCAATGGCATACGGCACCCACCCTACCCCAAAACGCCACATGCCCATCATGGCGGTGTCGCCCATTGTCGGTGTGTCGATGGCATCGTATTTTGCCAATGCAAAATGAGCGATCACGTTTCCTGTCGCCATCAACGCCGCGGCAATGCCGGCCCGCACCGCGACTCCAGATTCCATCACCAGTTCGACCGCCGCGCCGAACAAGTTTTCAAACCGCATCTCAGGATACCTTGATTTACGTTTGCCTGATTTCTTCTGGTTGGGGTGATACCCGGCCCGCTCGCGTTTTGCCGCTTGCGCTGCTTGCTGCGCCGATCTGGATTTGTAGGGGTTTGGATTTTTCCTGCTACCCGTGGTCCCGGTAGCCTGTTGCTCTGTGTTGTCTTGGTCTCTGGACGGTTTTTCTTGAAGTCGTTTGTTTTTACTAACTCCCGCCGCTGACGCCTGATCATCAAGGTCGGCCGGGTTGATAAAACTTGCATCCTCCAACTCCAACGGGCCGGACATCAACAAATCATCCGCCAGCAGGATTTCCGAACTGTCGATATCACGATTGTCCTTCGATTCTCCGGTGGCGACATCGTCGGCAATTGTGTCCGGGAAGTCTTCTCCGTCATCAAACAGCACATCCGCAGGTTCGGGAGCGGTCGAATCCCCGAGCCCTGACGCCGCAGCGCTGTCATCTTCCTCCGGTTCCAACAACACGTCCGCAAAATCTTCGTTGTCAGTTCCGGTATTTGACTGATTGACAGGTTCCTCGCGCAAACGCAGTGGTTGGTCATCTTCCGGTTCAGCCTCGATCAGTTCAGCTTCGATTTCCGGTTCGTCGGTGTCATTCACCAGATCGTCATCAGCCAATGGTGCCAGCGTCAATTCATCGTCGTCATTGATTGCGTGGTCTGCTGAATCGGACTGCCCGGATTCCCTGCCATCCCGGGATTCCTCACCATCTAGGGGCAGGCCAATCTGTTTTTCAATCTGCGTTTTTTCCTTGCGGGTGGGGGGGCGGACCTTCACCATCGAAAAACAATCACTGCATTTGACCATCTCTCCCACCTGTCGAAGAGTGACCAACAATCGGGAATCACAAACCGAACAACGAATTCCATAGCTCCCTTTTTCGACCAACGGATTGGATGTCGCCCTGCCGCCACCAACCAGGCGGTTCAGATCCTGTTCGTCATCCGTTTCGGGACTATCGTGAAAGCCCTCCAGCAACAGGTCGGTTTCGGAATCAGCAGCAGTAGCGGTGGCAGCGCTATCGTTATCGCGATCGGCTGTTTCGTTGGCATTGTGCTCCGCCGGGGAATTCTGATCGGCAACGGCAAAATCAAATTCCTTTTCCAGCAAATTGGGCTCGGAAGCGGCAATTCCGTCGTGCTGCGGTTTGGCTGGTTCGACGGGCTCAACAGCCAAATCGCCCGGTGTCAGGATGTCTTCATCGCCAATGGCTTTCAGCGGCACACCGGAAAGGAAGTCCTCCTCATCGTGTTCGTCCCGTTCGGACAGCATCGCCAGCACATTTTCCGGCACCGCGATCTTGCGTTGACAGCCCGGACAGTTGACCCGGCCCTGCTGGTGTGCATCCAGTTCTATCGGTGCCAGACAATACGGGCAGTCGTAGTGGGTTGGTGCGTTCAAACTGACTCCCGGGTTATTTCGGTGATTTGTGATCTGTGATCAACGGGTTGGTAATCGGAATAGTGCCCCTCAAGATAGTTTAATCTTCTCCGTGATTCGACCAATCACGCCCTGCCTGGAACAAAATTGCCAATCCTGAGAGGTTCACCGTAACGATTGCGTTACAGAAAACGTAAATTTTGTCAGTTGCATTGGATAGACATAACCGCGCGAACTCCCGCAAGTCAGTTTTCTCTCTATAATTTATACTTCTTGGTGGCTGTTAGGTGATTGTGTGCCCGGTCTTCATCGTTAGACCGACACGCACTGTCCTCAGCCCACCACTCCAACACCAGCAACCCGTGCTACCCTCATGAAGCTAATAAAAGTCGCCGCCGCAGCACTCAACCAAACCCCGATCCACTGGGAAAATAATCTGACCAATATTCTCGCGGCCATCGAACAAGCGCGAGACGAGAATGTTTCAGTGCTATGCTTACCGGAGTTGTGCATTACGGGGTACGGGTGCGAAGACGCGTTCCATTCGTCCGGGATTCGCCAGTCGGCACTCGAAATGCTCCAGAAGATCATCGCGCAGACCGACGGGATAGTTGTGTCGGTGGGATTGCCGATTCTATACGCCGGCGGGATTTTCAACGCCGCGGCCTTGATCGTTGACGGTCGCCTGACCGGTTTTGTGGCCAAACAGCATCTGGCCGGAGACGGCATCCACTACGAAACGCGCTGGTTCAAAGCGTGGCCGGCGGGGGTGGCTGCCAGTGTGGAAATCGACGATGTCGAATATCCGATTGGCGATTTGGTGTTCGATGTCGGGGGAGTGCGGATCGGTTTTGAAATTTGCGAAGACGCCTGGGTGGGGACCCGTCCCGGCGGCAGCCTGGCTGCGCGAGGTGCCGATATTATCCTCAACCCCAGCGCCAGCCATTTTGCGTTTGGCAAACACGAGATCCGCAAACGATTTGTGCTCGAAGGCAGCCGCGCTTTCAACGTCAGCTACGTCTATGCCAACCTGGTTGGCAACGAATCAGGACGGGCCATTTTTGACGGTGATACGATGATCGCCTCCGGTGGGAAAATGCTGGCCACCGGCAGCAGGCTGAGTTTCGGTCTCTGCGCGCTAACCACCGCCACCATCAATATTGAATCCACTCGGATGGTACGCGCCCGCACCGGAAGCTTCGAACCGGATGTCGATGGTGATGAATCCGATATCATCGACACCAGTTTCTCCTGGCCGCAATGCCCGCTAACAAGAAATGAACCCGTTTCCGAAGACTGGGAAGTGAATACTGACCTGAAAGCCGAAGAGTTCACCCGGTCTGTTGCGTTGGGGCTGTTTGACTATATGCGAAAGAGTTTCTCCAGAGGTTTTGTCGTCTCTCTGAGCGGAGGTTGTGATTCCGCAAGCGTCGTGGCGTTGATCTATGCCATGTTCCGGCTGGCGGAAACAGAACTTGGGTTCGAGGCGATGCTAATACGAATCGAACATTGCTTGCCTAAAATTTGCCGGGATAACCCTCCCCAAGATTCACAGGCGTTACTTAAAACGCTTTTGACGACGGTCTACCAGGCGACTGAAAACAGCGGCGATGTCACGCGCGATGCTGCTGCTGCGGTTGCAGAGGAGATTGGCGCGACGCACTACCTGTTCAACGTCCAACCGATGGTTGACGGGTACGAACAAGTCGTTTCCCAAGCGATTGGTACCAAATTGAACTGGGACGACCACGATATCACGCTTCAAAATATTCAGGCGCGGGTCCGTTCTCCCAGCGTCTGGATGTTGGCGAATCTGAACAGCGCATTGCTGCTTTCGACCAGCAACCGTAGCGAGGCGGCCGTCGGTTATGCAACGATGGACGGCGACACCTCCGGCGGCGTCAGCCCCATCGCAGGGATCGACAAAGCGTATCTGCGACAGTGGTTGGTATGGATGGAACAAACAGGACCGCACGGAATCGAGAGCCTGCCGTCATTGAAACTGGTCAACGATCAACAGCCAACCGCCGAACTGCGCCCGCCGGGAGAAAATCAAACCGACGAAGGCGATCTGATGCCTTACGAGATTCTCGACGCGATCGAGCGTCTGGCGATCGGTGGCAAACTGGTCCCCGTCGAAGTGTATGAACACATGCGGGTACAATTCCCCGGTATCGATCGACGGCAAATGGGGAACTGGGTCGTTCGTTTCTTCCGGCTGTGGTGTCGCAATCAGTGGAAGCGCGAACGGTACGCCCCCTCGTTTCACCTAGATGATCAAAATCTGGATCCCAAAACGTGGTGCCGTTTTCCGATCCTCTCCGGTGGGTTTCAGAAAGAACTGGCCGATCTGCAAACACATGTCGAATCGGCAGATGTATAGTCTGTCAGCCCTCCCCCCAAGCAAACGCTTTAAAACGGACACGTTGAAACAGGAGATTTAAAATAGACGACCTTGGCCGTTGGTGACTTCCGGTGCACAAAAC
This sequence comes from uncultured Pirellulaceae bacterium, assembly GCA_937967505.1. Classification (GTDB taxonomy): domain Bacteria; phylum Planctomycetota; class Planctomycetia; order Pirellulales; family Pirellulaceae; genus Mariniblastus. The sequence goes on from CALCJM010000018.1 coordinate 31,707, forward strand.
TGGCGGCAATCCAGCTGGGGTGTGCCTGATTTCAAACCGGCTGTCCTGAGATTTAACTGAAACAATGCCTTGATTTGATCTGCCCAGATACCGGTCCCCTGCATGCGTTGGCTGAAATCGGAGTTATAGAGTTTCCCGCCACGCAGCGACCTGACCCGGCCGAGAATTTTTTCTTTTGCGTCCGGCATGTGGCTGTCCAGCCAGTCAATAAAAACGGGTTCAACGGACAACGGCAATCGCAGCATCACGTAACCGGCCCGCGATGCTCCGTGTTCTGCAACGGTGTTCAGTATCGACGGGATTTGGGCATCGTTAAGTCCGGGAATGATTGGGGCAACCAAAACTTTTACCGGTACACCAGCAGAGGCGAGCTGTTGGATCGCATCCAGCCTCGCGCGCGGCGAACTGCTTCGAGGCTCCATGATGCGCACCAGATTCTGATCCAGCGTTCCGATGCTGATCGTGACGACAATCAAATTCAGGGCGGCCATCTTTTTCAACAGGTCCAAATCGCGTGTGACCAGACTATTTTTGGTGGTGATCCGCATTGGTTGTCGATGTTCCAGCGCCACCTTCAGACACTTGCGCGTCAGCCTGAATTCACGCTCGCAGGGCTGATAGCAGTCGGTAACCCCCGACAACATGACCGGTTCCACCTGATCTCCCCATTTTTTTCGTCCAAGCCATTTGCGGAAGAGACTGGCCGCCTGGCGTTTGACAAAAATTTTCGATTCGAAATCAATCCCCGCGTTCAATCCTAGGTATTCGTGTGTAGGACGTGCATAACAGTAACTACAGCCATGTGCACAGCCGCGATAGGGATTCAGACTGAAGCGAAAATCAATATCCGGTGACTGATTTTCACTGACGATGGAATTGGCGTCATCGTCAAAATATTCGGTGGCGATTTTTTCAATCAGTTGGATATCATCGGCCTCCAGTTGATCGAAGGTCGTCTCCAGTTCAATCTTTTCGAACCGATTCTTGATCCGCAAGGAGGAGCCACGTCCGGTGAAATGTTGTTTGACAGACGGGTCAGGGGGTTGTTGATCCGGAGAGGGCATGCAAACGATTGTACGTCAATTGGAACAGACTTCCCAGCGTATTGGCACAATCCATCTGACATATGGTATCCCGGTCGGCCTACGCTTGCCGAAGACCGCCCGTACACTTTCAATTCGCGCTGTCGGCGCTCATGAAGAATTGAACCTTTGACCTGTACTTGGGCGACTGGCAGTCAGTAATTTACCATCCGTTAGCGACGCTGCCAGCTTCTGGGGGAAGCTGGCAGCATCACCAACGGTAAGCTTTCAACTGCCAATCGCCTAATGCATACTGCTATTGGAGGATGCTTCAGCAACAACCAACGCCCACCTTTAAGGACTTCTTCATAACCATCGGCCTAGAGTTGCTTGACCTCAACGGCACGCGCCTTATCAATCGCTTTGCCGATTTTCTGTACCACTCTCTGTGCCGACGGACGACCTCCGCTTTTGGGGAGCTGTAAATATTTTTCTCGTGCGGGACATGGATTCTCTTTCGTGCAATCTCGATTATAACAACCAAAACCTACAAAATTCCATTTCCTTCAGAGGCAAGACGCATGGTTGTTTTCACAGTCGCTATCATTTCGTTTTGTTCGATTCAATGCTTTGGGCAAACCGCCGAAAAAGCTGGTGGTATTGCCTCAGATCGCTACTTTGGTGGCAAGCAAGTAGAACCAGTAAGACGGAAGGCTATCAGCAATTTTTCTGAATCTGTTTATACAAACAAGTTTGGAGCAAAATATTCCGCTAGTCGTTTGACTGACTCTGAAACAGACGCATTGCTTAAGTTTACGATTGACCTTCCACAGCAACTGAGGATTGAGCTCAACACCTCCCATTTCCTTAGCAAGCCGAGGCTCTTAAAGTTTTACGAAGTATTACCTAGGATGCGACATCCTGCTTTGGAGAAATTCCCTTCGATTCCGCAGCCCCACAAAAGTGCTGTAACTTTTAAAAAACTGGGAAAATTCAACTCTGTTGGTTTCAATAGAGCAAAAGGATATGGAGTTGCAGAACTTCTTTTTCTCGGTGACAGTTGGCTTTTCCTTGAGCTTGATGAACAGCTCGGTACATACCATCCTCCTTCACCCGAGCAGGATGTCGTCTCCAGTCAGGGAATCGCTGAGATGTTGTTGCAGGTCTACAAGATTAGGTTGGTAGATGACCATGAGGACGAATTGATTAGTAAGCTTGAGCATCGCCGCGGCAATAGGGTAAGGTTCACTGAAAAAACGTATCGCCATGAGGCTCAGGGGATTCGCAAACGTTATCGGTTCTTCGATGAAGACAAAAAAGAGATTGCTACATGGTACCTTCAAGAAGATGGCAGTATCTCTTGGATCGCAAAAAATGGAGAGCGACAAGTTCAACTTTGCGACAATGACTCAGACGGACACTATGAGTGGCTGCTAGTGGAATTTGCCGACAGGGACATTGCAATGATTGATATTCGTAATCCTTGGGAGATCAGGCTGGCAACCAATGAGCAATACCAAGCCTACTGCCAAGTCCTGTTTGACGGAATTAAGGACTTAGAAACACTCGGTGAAAAGTATCTCGAAGCGACCGCGAATCAAAATGGACAATAATCGACTTTTATTGTATTAGCGACTCACATTCCGCACCTTCTTTTGAAGGTTCGTAGTTCGGATGGTGGTACGCCTAACAGCTTGACAATCGGGGGTATCCCATTGGTTGTTAAAACTGATAGTGGTCTCGCTTAAAGTAAAGGTAGTGTATTTTTGTTTGAGGCTCTCAAACGGCCGACGGTGGGTTTCGTTTGCTGAGCTTGCGAATCAAATAAAACCCACCGTCGGCAAAATCTTGTGGGAAGCACACCAGATACCACTGGCTGCCGATCGGCGCTCGCAACTTGCTTGAAAACTCGGAGAATCACTCAATCAAACTCCTGCCGGTTTTGGTGAACAATATCCAATCGCATCCGCACAATTAAATCGGGATATTTGTGCCCCACTGCTTAACGTCACGCTCACCATCGGACAAAATGTCTGGTATCATTCCCGTGGGGGCTTCCCGAGCTTTTGACCGACACAAAGAGCAACGAAACCGTATGACACCAAATTCACTATTGTCTACACTCGACTTGGCTCGAGCGAAGTACTCCCAATCCGAACTGGCGAAAATACTTGGCGTGTCTACCAAGACCATTTCGCGTTGGGACGCCGGCGGCCCCGTTACCCGCATTCAGGAACTTGCCCTCCAGCAGATCCTCAGCCTGCCTCGACAGACACTTCTGCCCAAAGCTTCTTTCCGGTTTATCGATCTGTTTGCGGGCATCGGTGGTACACGTTTGGGGATCGAATCGATCGGCGGGCAATGTGTCTGGACCAGCGAGTGGGATGCTTACAGCCAAAAGTCCTACACCAATAATTTTGCCGACGATCACGCACCGTTCGGTGACATACGTTCAGCCCAAGCCACAGACATTCCAGATTTTGATTTCCTAGTGGGTGGATTCCCTTGCCAACCATTTTCTATCGCAGGCGTTTCCAAAAAAAAGTCGCTGGGCACACCACACGGATTTGAATGCAAAACTCAGGGAACCCTGTTTTTTGAAGTTGCTCGCATCATTAAGCACCACCGACCGGCTGCCTTCGTTCTGGAGAACGTCAAGAATTTGATCAGCCATCGTAAAGGTGAGACCTTCAAGGTCATCCTAGAAACGTTGCAGGAGGAATTGGGATACGAGGTGCACTTCAAGATAATCGACGCGGCTCATTTTGTTCCGCAACATCGCGAACGGATTTTCATTGTCGGCTTCCGGTCCGAAACAAAATTCACCTGGGACGATCTGAAATTGCCGAACACAAGAACGACGTTGAGCAGTATTCTGCATCCGCAAGATGGTAGCGAGGATTCTGAAATGCCGTTTACAACCGGTGCAAAAGCGAAAGTGAATCCGAAATATGTTTTAACGGATAAGCTGTGGGACTACCTGCAGCGTTACGCTGAAAAACACAAGGCGCGCGGGAACGGATTTGGATTTGGTCTGGTTGGCCCCGCCGACACCGCGCGCACGTTGTCGGCGCGTTATTACAAGGATGGCAGCGAGATTCTGATTCGGCGCGGGCCGCGCAGTAACCCCCGCCGGTTGACGCCGCGCGAGTGTGCGCGGTTGATGGGTTTTCCGGATAGTTGGCGAATTCCCGTTTCGGATACCCAGGCCTATCGTCAATTTGGCAACAGTGTTGTGGTCCCTGTGGTACAGGCTGTTGCTCAAACCATGCGGCCCCATTTGATGAAGGTGCTGAAGAAATAGAGCACACGGAGGGCTTTCTGTTGGATGTTCAGCACAGGCAAAGGCCCTTGGATAACATTTCCTCACACGAACCACTTTGATGGTTACCTAGGAATGTGCCACCAAATCACGTACCGAGAATCAGCTGCTGCGGTTGGGCTCCCAAATGAGCACCTGGATCCGAACCGACAGCCAGCGCCCACGAACCAAAAATTTCCAAGGTAGATGAAGCTCTTCGGGGCTACGCCCGCCAGAGCGTAGATGGTTTTGAGCAATCTCGAGGCGCACGTTTTCTCTTACGCTCTCCACCGTCTGGCGACGGTAGCCACGTTGTGGGCTATTGAATTGCTTGGCGAACGTCTTTCAGTGCGGCTTTGGCATGAGCGTCGTTTGGTGAGGCTCGCAACACCTCCGAAAAACAGTTGGCGGCTGCCTGGTATTCGCCAGCGGCGCGGAGTGTTACGCCCAATGCAAAGGTCAATTCGTCCAGCACACCGCCGGGGCAGGCACTCCCCCGTTTGAGCGTTTTCCCGGATTTGGAAATGTCTCCCTGTAGCAATTGCAGGGTGCCCAAAAACAGGTACCCCGTCGCGTCGTCCGGGTCCGTGTCAATTTGTTTTTGATAATACGTACTGGCGCGTTCGAAGTCACCTTGAGCGCGGTACAGATTGCCGATTTCGCCGTAGATTGCATCCGGCGACTGATCCTCCTCCAGCGCATCGATTGCCGATTGATAGGCCGTTAATGCTTCCTCGTAACGCGCCAGCCCGGCCAAAGCATGGGCCTTGTCGATGAGCGCCCGAACCGATCCGGGAGACGCTAACAGGTACTGGTCCGCCAGCCGGACGGTGGTTGCCAGCATTCCGCTGTCGCTGGCAGTGATCAATTGTTGTTGGAGTTTCTTCAGATCGGCTTTCGCAACAGGTTTGGGCATGGGGTGTTTTCCTTTTACAATTACGGCCGAACGATGGCAGTGTTAAAGTTTAACGATTATCCGGGTCCCAACGGTCACCGAAGTTTCAACGATCGATCGGATTTTACTCGTAAAGCATAACGGTTATTCCGATTTTGCTTTTAACGATGGTCGAAACGATATTCCGGATTAACCGGCGCGGCTTTCGTTGGCACCCAAGGACGTTCGATGTACTGCAAACGACTTTTACAATTCGCATTTTTGGCCATCATGACGGGGCAGCCCGGTTTTGTACACAGCCAGAACTATCAGCCGACGGGGGATGGCGGGTTGGGTCACCGGCGTGTGTCGCAGCGCTTCAGTTTACCCCAGCAGGCGACGCGCCCGCCGCTGTTTGTGGACCAACAGCACAACGATTATACCGCAATGTCTCCCGACAGTTGGGGGCACCCGGCCTCCCGACAAAGTATGTCACAGGCGATGCCGGGCGCTTCCCCCACGCTAGCCCATCCCAACAGCCGTCGGACGACGCCGATCGTTAACCAGCCGTCGTCGATCGGTACGACCATTGCACTGTCGCAGGACAACGTGGCCCAACCGACGACTGCCCCGGCACCGGAATCCCGAGCGCCATCTCAATTTTCCGCATTAACCAATACTGGCGTTCGTTCTACCGGCGGCCCAACTGACGCACGTAATACATCATCATCTTTCGCGCAGGTTCATTCTTCACGACCGGACAACGACCGGCAGACCGAATTTCAAAACGCCAAATTTACCCGGACGCAAGACGACAAGGAAGATTTCCCGGATTTGCTCCCGGGCACGGACGTTGACGAAGACGCCGACGATGTGCCATTCCCCTTCACCCGCAGGAAACGATCCGAAGCGACAGCAGGATCTGACCCGGCGGTCCCCACAGTCCCAACCCAGCCCACAGTACCGCCCCTGGATCCGTTAACGCCATCCGGGCAAAGCGTTGTTGTATTACCGTCGGATGCTAACGAGGTGATCTTGCCGGGATTGGATACCGTGGAACCTGTCCGGGAAGTCCAACCGCAGCGGTCATTTTACCCGGTGGCCCTTCAACCGATGGTTTCTTCTGTTGGCCAACCCATGACGGGGCAGTATCCCACCGCACGTTCAACTGGACCGGTGATTCCGCTACAGCAACCAGCCACCCAACCTTTTATGCAACCCCTTTACGCTCCGGTCCCCGTTGAGCCGCAAAACGGGTCGCGGCAGCATCGTGTCGGGTTTGATTATCCGCAGCAGACAGCGTGGCAGCCCCCAGGGGCAGCGCTGTTGCAGACAGAACCGCAGGTTCAGCGCGTGCCGAACTGGGCATCAATGATTCAAACGCCACAGACCGAACAGTTCTCTCAAACAGGTCAATCGCCGCAGCAAAACTTGCCAACCTATCGACCGGACCTTGGGCATCGGGATGTCATGCCAACAATTCGCAACCGGCCTATCCGTGACGACGGCAAGAAGTTTGAACACGAAACCAAGAAAAGGGACTATCCACCCTTTAAAGAAATTATCGCAACGGGAAAATTCTTTTACAACGCCGATTTAAACGCCTTGCGTCCATCGTTCTTGGGCAACACCGGCATTTCGCTGGATAGTCCGGATTTTTCGCAAAGCGAAGCATTTGATTTCGACACGTCCTATTCGCCGATGGTCAAATTTGGATTTGAGTCCCCTTACGGCCCGGGTGTTGAGTTGAGCTATTTCAACATATCGACCAATTCAAACACGCTGTCTGCGGTCAACGACGGTATCAGCAGCGTGGCCTCGATCGCGTCAGTCACCGGGCCGGGCCGGTTGTCACGCCTGGGGACCGACGCGGCGGGTGAAACGCTGACCGCCAATCATTCGTTCGAATTGGAGACCTTTGGGCTGAACTTTTTCAAGGAGCTCAAATTTCCAATCTCGCGATTAAATGGTAAATTCGGTTTCATGTATGCCAACGTCGCCCAATCGCTGTTGGCTGATGTGCGCGACGCGCGCGGCAACGTGACCGGTGGGATGAGCAATACAACTGACTTTCGGGGATATGGACCGCAGTTTGCGCTGGAGTATTTTCGCCCGGTGGGACACACGCCCTTGACGCTGGTAACCAGTTTTGGAGGCAAGGGATTGTTTGGGCGACGCGATCAATTTCTGAACAACGATTCCGATAGCGTGTCGCGCCGCTTCGGTGCGGATGAGTTTATCACGGTGATTGATTTCACCGGTGGCATCCAAATGAAAAAAATGGTTGCCGATGGGCGTTACTGGACCGCGCGCGTGGGCTACGTTCACCAAGCGTGGTTGGGCGGCGGAACGGCGGTCGATCCACAGGGTGATTTTGGCATCAATGGGTTTGCGTTCGGCATCGGCTACAACCGGTAGTTTTCCGATGGATCCGCTTCAGGCATTGACGGTTAGGCGGGCTGGGTGAGTGCGTGGGCTGATTTCTGCGGCTTGGTGATAAAGATTTGGAATCGACCGATTGAAATTGGCAGTCGGAGAACAACAATATGGGCTTTATGCCACTCGCCCACTTTGATCTCTCCCAGACTAGGATTTCCCGATGTCCGATTCGTCCGCAAAACCTTCCAACGCACCCGTCATGGTTCTGCTGGTGTTGAACCTGTTGGCGACGATCGCCATGTTGGCTCACGTCGTTTACTACATCCCTGAAAACAGTAGCGCCGCTACAGACACCGTCGCGGCACCGCAACTGGTAAACGACCTGTTGGTCGATGGTGTGGGAAACATTGGCATGGGGCGTGACGGCATCGAGCTGGAGATGATCGAATTGAATCAGGATAATCCCAACGGAGAGCCCAGCGTGATGCAGACGGTCACCATGAGTCAGGAAGCGTTTCTTGACACGCTGAACAGGATGAACCTGTTGCGGGAGCGCTTGGTCGAAAAAGATCTGATCCGCGCCGTCGAATAGAGTGCCGCCCATCAATCGTGGTGAGAATCGCGCGGTAATTGTGAAACAGGTTTGAAATTCACTCGTAGTACGAGCAGTACTCGTGGCCCTCTCTGGTCCTTGGGCACAGAATTTCGTCGCTCCGTCGCAGGTGCTCCTGTCATCTTGAGGACCGGAGAGCGGACTTACTTGGGTTCTTAAAAATGGCGCACTGATGGCGCGTGTAATACCGGTACCGAGGCACAGGCCATTGGTGTCGCGCTGCTGACGGTTTTAACAGCGAGTGTATAAAAACGACCAAAACTTGCGCGCCCCGTTTTTATTCTGCTCTCTGCCTTGCCCCAACCGCGGGGATTCGCTTGTAAGTTGAGCCGTGGCCTTTACAATCGACGGCTGTTGATTCCGCATTTCCGTACGCCCACCAGGAACCCCCGATGGCAGATTCAGAGACAGGACAGATTGACAATGTGATGCAAGAAGACCGACTGTTTCCGCCATCGGAACAGTTCTGTCAAAACGCCGCGATCGGCTCGATGGACGACTATCAAGCGCTCTACGACGCTGCCAAGAATGATCCTGACAAGTTCTGGGGTGAAACGGCTAGAGAAGAACTGCATTGGTTCGAGCCATTTGACACGGTTTGCAATCATGACGGCAGTCACGTCGAGTGGTTTGTCGGCGGCAAGACAAATATTTCCTACAACTGTCTGGACGCCAACATCGCAGCGGGCAACGGTGATCGTCTGGCAATCATCTGGGAAGGCGAACCCGGCGACACACGGACACTAACGTACAAACAGTTGCTCACCGAGGTCTGCAAGTTTTCCAATGTGCTCACAGGGCAGGGCGTGGGTGTGGGAGATGTGGTATCGATCTACATGCCGATGACGCCAGAGCTGGCCATCGCGATGCTGGCTTGTACGCGCATTGGAGCCATACATTCGGTTATTTTTGCGGGATTCTCTGCGGAGGCGATCGCTGACCGGAACAACGATGCGTCGGCAAAAGTTCAGATTACCTCCGACGGACTTTTTCGCCGCGGCAAGACGTTACCACTGAAAGATACGGTGAACGCGGCGCTGGAAAAATCGCCGACCGTTGAGTGTTGTATTGTGTTACAGCGTGCCAAAAACGATTGTGCAATGCAGGCAGGGCGCGATTACTGGTGGCATGAACTGATGGAGGATGCGTCGGCGGATTGCCCGGCGTTGCCTTTGGACAGTGAGGCAACCTCTTTTATCCTGTACACCAGTGGCTCAACCGGAAAGCCCAAAGGTATCCGACATACGACTGCGGGATACAATCTGTGGACCAAAAAGACGTTCCAGTGGGTGTTTGACTGGAAACCGGAAGATATTTATTGGTGCACCGCCGACTGCGGCTGGATCACCGGCCACAGCTACATCGTGTACGGCCCAATGAGTAACGGTGCGACCTGTTTGATGTACGAAGGTGCGCCCAATCATCCAGCGCCGGATCGATTCTGGGATGTCGTCCAGCGCCACAAGGTCACGATTCTGTATACGGCTCCCACCGCGATTCGTGCTTTTGTAAAATGGGGTGACGAACATATTGACAAACACGACATCAGCAGCCTGAGGTTGTTGGGCACCGTGGGAGAGGGCATCAACCCCGATACGTGGATTTGGTATCACGAAAAAATCGGCGGCGAAAAATGTCCTATCGTGGATACTTGGTGGCAGACCGAAACTGGCGGGATCATGATGAGCCCCTTGCCGGGGGCCACGGCGACCAAACCGGGAAGTTGTACGCTGCCGTTACCGGGAGTCGTGCCGGTGATCGTCGATGAGGGACTGCATCCGGTCGAAACGAACCATGGCGGCATGTTATGCATGGCCCAACCGTGGCCGGGAATGCTGCGAGGCATTTGGGGAGACGAAAAACGATTTCAGGAACAATACTGGAGCACTTTCCCGGGCAACTATTTGACCGGCGACAACGCGCGCGTCGATGATGACGGATACTACTGGATCATGGGGCGCATTGACGACGTGATCAATGTCTCGGGGCATCGCTTGAGCACCATTGAAGTGGAAAGCGCCCTGGTTTCGCACGACAAAGTCGCCGAATGTGCGGCCGTTGGTCGCCCCCACGACCTCAAAGGGCAAGCGATTTGCGTGTTTGTCACGGTCAAAGATGCTCAAGCGGGGGAAGCGTTGCGGGATGAATTGCGACTGCATGTGCGGAAGGAAATTGGTGCGTTGGCGGTACCCGACGATATCCGGTTCACTGACGGTCTGCCTAAAACCCGCAGCGGAAAGATTATGAGGCGGTTGCTGCGCGACATCGCGGCAGGGCGGCAGGCGGCTGGAGATGTCAGTACTCTGGAAGATTTCAGTGTGCTGGCCAAATTGAGCGAGGATCAAGAATAGGATGATCGCAGAAAATGACAACTCCGAAACTGATCCGTCAGATCCCATCGACTCGTTTGATTCAGGGAACCCGTCCGGTGAAATAATCGATGCCGATGTGATTGATGATGACTTCGATGACTTCGATGATCAAATCAGTCCCGAAGAAGCGGCGATTATGGGGCCGGTCAAAAAACGCAGGAGAATGTTTTGCTCTAACTGCAACCGGACTGAAAACCACCGGCCTGCCAATCGCAGGTCGTGGATCAATTCGTATTTTACCGGTTTGGCGTTTGGATTGAATCGTTTTTTGGGCCCATTCAAGTGCACCTGTTGTGGTCACAATCGCTGGTTATTCAAAATCACTCGCAAAGGCATCAAATAGCGTTGTCAAAACCACTGAATGAAGGTGTGCTAGCGAGGCTGGATTCCGGTTGTCAAACCACGTTGATACTGGCAGACTTTCACGCGTGACACTCAACGCTTCTACATGAATTTCATCAGGGACGATGTTATGGGAAAACGCCTACCGCTCTCCAACGGTCGCCGTCTGGTAGACGATGTCATTCACATTTCCAACAAGATGCCAATGGCCGCCTTTTCGGCCGATTGGGACGTTGCGTTGATTTCAAAACTGCGGCGGATGGCCAAACCAAAAATTTCGTGGAACGTGTTGATGATGAAGGCTCACGCGATCGTGTGCCAACAGATGCCCGAACTGCGCCGCTGCTACGTACGTTTTCCCTGGGCGCATCTCTATCAACATCACCAGAATGTTTGCATGATGACCATCGGTCGTCGCCACAAGGGCGAGGAGCGGCTGTTTTTTGCCCGTTTCAATGAACCGGACAACCAGACGCTGGTCGAACTTCAGGAGCAGTACGACAAATACCGGAAGGATCCGGTGGAAGACATCAAGCAGTTTCGCCACCAGATTGCGTTTGCCAAGTGTCCGGAACTGGTCCGACGATTTGGTTGGTGGGTGCTGTTCAATATGTGGCCCCAGAAACGTGCCAGCCACATGGGCACTTTTGGCATGAGCATTTCCGGGTACAAAGGCGCTCGGGCCAACGGGCATCTGGGATTCAACGCCACGATTCTGGGCACCGACCCAACCCCCAAACAGGGTATCGCTCACATGGTGTTGACCTTTGACCATCAGATTCTGGACGGGGCGCCGGCGACTGAGGTGTTCGCGGAAAGCCGCCGAATGTTGATCACGGCGGTCGCCAAGGAACTGGCCGACATGGCCGGCGTAAATCAAAATACGCTCGAACCCCTGTCGGCCGAGGAGATCGAGCAGATCCGCATTAACTTTGCAGAAAAAAAACAACAACGTGAAGCCGAAAAGAAGATGAACCGTAAAGAGAAACGCGCGATGACAGAAGCACGCAACGCAGCCTGACTGCCGGCGCAACCAAAGGTCTGGAACGAAACCAAAATATGGGAACCGGCGAATTCTCGGCACTCGCCGCAGCGTTAATGTGGACCATCTCCAGCATGTTCTGGCGAGAGTTGCGTTTACCCGCCTGGACAATTAATCTGGCAAAAAATCTGTTGGGCCTGATGCTGTTGGGCGCGCATTTACTGGCTCACGCACTGGTTACCGGCACGCCGCTGTTGCATGCATCGACTCATTCGGTGGGATATCTTGCCGTCAGCGGCCTGATTGGTGTGGTCGTAGGTGATACGTTGTACTTCCGCAGCCTGCAAATCCTCGGACCACGGCGCGCATTGATGGTCGCCACCACCAGTCCGCTATTTGCGATCGTGCTGGGATGGGTGTTTTCCGGACAACAATTGGTGGCAACTGCGTTGATTGGAATCTTTCTGACGATCACCGGAGTGGTCACGGTGGTGGCCGATCGCCAAGCACATGCTGAATCACCGGAACTGTTGCCGGGCCAGAATTCTGTGGGTATGGCGTGCGGAATCGGTGGCGCACTTTGCCAGGCGATTGGCGGCGTACTGTCACAGTTGGGCATGCGCGATTGCAGCGGTCTGGAGGCATCCTTTTATCGTATCCTGGTGGCCGCTCTGGTGATGACACTGCTGTATCTGGCGGGAGGGCATTTGTGGAAAACCGCGCGAACCGTTTGCTCCAAACCAATTCTGAAAATCCTGATTCCCGCCACAATCATTGGAACTTGGATGGGGATCTGGTTAAGTCAGATCGCCTACAAGCGCGCCGACGTGGCCATCGCACAGACGCTGCTTTGCACCTGTCCACTGTTCGCCGTGCCAATCATTTACTTTGTGGATCGCCAGAAAATTTCGGGGCTCTCAATCATTGGATCGATCGTCGCCATCGCCGGTGTTTACCTCGTATTGCAATGATTTTTTTAAGGACCTTCAACAGCCACGGGGTTGGATTATTTGCCGCAGTCCGTTTGCGATCAATCCGTGCGATCAATCCGGCACGACATTGTCAAGATTTTGGGGTAGGAAGTTTTTTTACGCCATTGGTCCGTCGAGATATTTTTAGCTTGCAATGCATGTGGCAGATGGCATTATTGATTGAAGGAATGAACAGGAGACCATAATTGAGACGGTGGTTTTCAGGGAGGTATCGGACCGCTGTCAGGATTTAACCATTCTTGATAGTACGATGAACATTCGAAGAGACGATTTTTCTTCAATCGGTAAACAGACCGAACGCGAATTTTACGTGCGGGCCAAAGCCATTTGTCGCGATCTGTTTCAGGTAGACGCACGACGTTACTGGGTGGACTTTATTCTGTCGGTAACAACAGCCTATGTATTTGCCAGTATCTTTCTAGCCAGCACTTTCACCAGCCTCTGGGGCTGGTGTGCGTTTGCGATCGCGGTGGTGACGATCTACCGGGCATCAATGTTTATTCACGAGATCGTTCACCTGCCCAGCGGGAAACTGGTCGTGTTTCGGCGATTTTGGAATCTTTTCGCGGGGGTGCCAATGATGGTGCCAACGTCAACCTACGAAAGCCATATCCACCATCACAGCAGCAAACACTACGGTACCGATCACGATGGGGAATACCTGCCGTTTGCCAACGGGACAATGTGGGGGATCTTTGGCTACTTGAGCCAGATCGTATTTCAGCCGATTCTGGTTTACCTGCGTTATCTTGTTTGGACCCCAATTTCGTTTCTACATTCCGGATTGCGCCAATGGACGTTGGCCAACGCCAGTTCGCTGGTGATCAATTTCAAATACCACAACCATGCGAAATCGGATCGCTATACGGCAGAGGACACATTTTGGGAACTGTTTACCTGTTTCCGTGCGGCGGTGATGTTGGGGCTGGTTTTGTTTGGTGTCATGCCATGGATTCGGTTACCGAAGTTACTGTTGCTGGCGATGGCCGTATTGACGATCAATCATCTCCGCACGCTGGCAGCCCATCGTTACCGCAATCACGGTGATTCGATTTCGCATCTGGAACAGTTTCAGGATTCGACCAACATTTCGGGGAACTGGTGGACGGAGCTTTGGTGCCCACTGGGGCTACGCTATCACGGTTTGCATCATCTGTTTCCCGGCATCCCGTATCATAATCTGGGTGAGGCGCATCGGCGTCTGCTGGAGGCACTCCCCGAGGGATCGATATACCACCAGTCGGTTTATCCGAATTTTGGGGCGGTGATTGGCGAGTTGTTTGAGGAAATTAGAGCGCGTGACGATGTCAGCGACGGCACGCGCGCGATCCTCAGGTAGGCGTTGCCGCGATAATCAGTCCCAACATCGCCATTTTTTATCTTTGATAGCGTGAACGATTTGGAGGATCGCCGCGTACCACCTGCGGTCAACCTGCTGGAGACGGCGCGCTTTGCTACGATCGGCATAACCTCTACAGATTGCTGTCACTATAAGCAGGATTGGTGTTGTTTCCCAGGTTGCACCAGTTTTAACAGCTTCACCAGACTCCTTTGCCGTCAGAACCCGACCTTCAATTCGAAAATGCAATGGAATATTTGATGAATTGACTTTTAAGTTCTTAACCAAGCCTTACCTTTCACTTGACGAAACCCGGTTTAACTTTTTTTGGGCTGAACCGTCTGTTTCGCCAACCCCTACAACCCCATGTCCTCAAGAAAGCCTGAAGCTTTCCTCTGGAGCGAAAATGCTGAACCCCATAAAAACAATCGTCATCACGACCGTCCTAGCCGCCACCTGTTGGCTTCAGACATCTGAAGCACAGGCCGGTCCGCTACTGGACTGGTTGCGCGGCATTCGTCGCTCAAGCTGTCAAAACACGGCACCGCAGTATGGCTACTACGCGCAACGCCCGGCTGCTGCGGCCGCTCCAAACGTTGCCGGACTACAGCCCGGCCAGTGCATGAAGACCTGTAACAAGACCTGCAGCCGCACCGTCGTAAACTACGTGCCGTATACGGCCTACCGGACGAATTGGAACAGGGTGCCGGTCACCCAGTACCGGCCGGTGACCAGTTCCGACCCCTGCACGGGGTGCACGATGACCTGCATGAAGCCGTGCACCACCTATACCTATCAGTGTCAGCGTGTTCCTTACACCACCTATCGTCCGGTCTATCGCCAAGAGAACTACACCGTTCCGGTAACGACGATCACCAACGATTGTGCCACAGGTAACTGTAGTTCGTGTGAGACCTGCGGAAGCGGCCAGTCATTTGGTGGTGTGCCTCAGAACTTCAATCCTGTGCCAGCGGCTACCGTGCCAACTTACGCAGCGCCGACGCCCACCTACAGTGCGCCCACTTACTCAACCCCACCCACCGGCGGATCACTACCCGCAGCAGACACGCCTCCAAGCATTTCGATTCCTGGTGGATCGCAGTCACGCATGTCGATTCCTTCGGGCAGCATCGACACCGCAAACACTTACAACGTTCCGTCTGTTCCGCAACATACAGCGTCGGTCCCCGACATCCGTTCCGCCACACAGGGGGTTCGACCTCCTGTTCGCCAACGGTCGTTTATCGACCGACTGGAGAATCAAGGCGGCAGCAACGCGCCTTCGGATCGCTACACAACGCAGGCCGATCGTCGCAACGACATTCGACCAACGACTGAAATGCGTGAGCTGCGCCGCCGCTGGAGTTACTCTCCGGTTCGCATGGCCAGCAATGTGAAGTCTTCCAACACACCATTTCGATCAGTTGGCAGAGCCTCTTCGGTCAACCGCCAACAGATCAACAGCGCGTGGGAAGATGTAAAATAGATCCAATGACCGAGAGTCTCTCTCGAACATTTCCCAGACCATGACGAACCCCGATGGTTGACTTGCCGGCAAGTCGACTATCGGGGTTTTGTTTTCAATTGGAGCGGGTTTTTGTGACCGTCGGGGCATCATGGGACAGTTGACAATTTTCGTGTTTTCGTGTGTTTTGGGAGTGAAGCGATTGGAAAACACAGCAGCGGCAAGCTTTTTTTTATCAATAAGTCTCGTCCGGGAAACGTCCAATCGACAAGTTCGTTTGCGTGCCGTAGAACATTGGCTGGCTGCCAAACCTTCACTTATCATTTTGCAAAACCTCGATGCCCTACAAAATTTCCAGTGCCGCTTCTATTTTGATTTTGTTGTTACTGCTGGTTCCTGCCGCGCACGCTGAAGAACGGCCGAATATCTTGTGGATCACGATCGAAGACTGGTCACCCGATCTTTCTTGCTATGGCACTAAGGGAATCGATACGCCGAACGTAGACCAACTTGCTGTCGAGGGGATCCGCTACGAGGCCGCCTTTACGACATCGCCAGTTTGCTCAACCTCCCGTTCGGCGAGGATGACGGGATTTCATCAAAACTATATCGGAGCGCACCAACACCGCACCGAAGACAAGCAACCCTTGCCTTTTGGCATCCGTCCGATTTCTCACCTGCTGTCTGAGGCGGGCTATTTTACCTGTCTGATGAGCAGGAAGATCGACTGTAATTTCCTTCCTGACACCAAAAAAGAGTTGTTCATGGGGGAAGACTGGTCACAGCGCAAGCCAAATCAACCCTTTTTCGCCCGCATCACTTTTGGCGGCACTCACCGCGCGTGGGAACGCGACCCCGTGCGGCCAATCGATGGTGCCGATGTGGAACTGCCACCGTACTATCCTGACACGCCATTTATCCGCCGCGACTGGGCTAACGGGCTGGAACAAATGCAATTGGTCGATCGCGCGGTGGGCAAGCTGCTGAAGCGTCTGCATGACGAGGGACTGGCCGACAACACGATTGTATTTTTTATTGGTGATCACGGGCGCTGTCACATTCGCGGCAAGCAGTTTCTGTACGACGGTGGAACGCGCATTCCCATGATTGTGCGTTGGCCCGGGAAAATCGAACCGGGGCAGGTCAACCATGATTTGGTGATGTCGATTGACATCTGCGCGACGGTCCTCGATGCGGCCAAGGTGACGCCGCCGGTTTCGTTGCATGGCAAGAACCTGTTAAGTGAAGATGTGAAGAACCGAAAATACGTTTTCGCAGCACGTGACAAAATGGATGACACCCACGATGCCATGCGCAGTGTCCGCTCGCGCCAACACAAGCTAATTCTGAATCTGATGCCGGAACGCCCCTACTGTCAGCTCAGCTTCTACAAGGAGAGCGCTTACCCGCCATTGGCCGAACTGAACGTGCTGAACTTGCAAGGGAAATTGACACCGGAGCAGGCTGCCTTTTTTGCCCCGAACAAGCCGGAGATCGAGTTATTCGATCTTGTTAAGGATCCGCATGAAGTTCGGAACGTCGCTGAAGACCCGGATTATGCGGATGTCAGGAAAGAACTGCTCATGGCCCTTGAAGAGTGGCGGACGACAGTGATTCACGACGCGTCGGTTTCGGATGACTTTCGGGCAAGCGATATTTTTCCCGATACATGCCCACTGCCAACGGTTGGCCAGTGGGTACAAACGCATGTCAGTGAGTACGATTTTGGCAGATATGGTATTCCCGGCTGGTTTCCTACCCGGTCGCTTGAACAGTGGCAAGCTGCTAAAGCAATTTGGGAGCCATGGGTGTTTCGGACACCGGACAGCCAAATGAAGCGACCGGTGATTCCGTTCACGAAGAAACCAAAACGCGAGCGGAGCAAGTAATTGAATAGTAACTACAAATCAGCACGAGAAATTAACTTGTACGTTCGATGCATACCCACCGCGGTTTTTCTAATTCTTGCGTTCTTCGTTGGTGGCGACGCATCTGCCACCAACCGTCCGAATATCATCCTTGTCTACGCAGATGATATCAGTGCAAGGGAGCTGCCGATTTATGGATCAACCGTGTGGAGTCCGCCGACCCGAGGAGATACTTCGGAGAAAGAGTTTCGCGCCAACACACCGGTTCTGGATCAAATGGCCAGAGAAGGATGCTGGGTAAAGACGGCGTGGGCGTCGGTTGTTTGTTCACCCAGTCGCGCGATGATGATGACGGGGCGTTACGCACACTTGCACAAGTGGTGGAACAACAAAGACAAAGGGCGCTATCGCGATGAAAATGGCAGGAGCGCGACATGGCCGCTTTATGAAAGTTCGCCGCAGTTGATCGGGCATGTGGCCGCCGAGGCTGGTTATGGAACTTATTGGGCAGGAAAAACACAGATGGCCGGCGATCTGCAAAAATTTGGTTTCGACCAAGGTTGTTTTACACCGGGGAATCTTGAAGATGATGATAATCCTTTCACTGATTTCAAAATGCACTACAAAAAAGAGGCCGGCAAAAAGGTGTTGTTGAATTCCGACACTGGCGAGCCAATCGATACCTACAAACAGCACGGTTGGTATTTTAAACCACACGTGCGGTTGATGAACCATGATGACGAAGACTTTCAGTGGTGGCCCAACGATGTCCAATCGCAGCAGACGTTCCACACCGGCACCTACGGCCCCGATGTCGAACTGAAATTCATTTTCGATTTCATGGAGCGGCAACACACACAGCAAAAACCATTCTTCGTGTATCACACCACCCACCTGGGGCACGACGCGTTCGACTGGCTGGATCCGGATTCGGACAGTAGTTGGCCGGGCACACCCGTAATTCACTGGGACGGCACCGGTTACACGCGCACCGAACCCAACATTACCGGTGACAATGGTGTCTACAATACGCATGGCACGGTGACAAAACCAGGTATGCATTCGCACATCAACTACCTAGACTATCAGATGTGGTTGTACCGTCAGAAGCTTGAGCAGATGGGGATCGCGGACAATACCGTTGTGATCTTTTGCGCTGACAACGGTAGTGGCGGTTATGGAAAAAACAGCTCAGATCGGCAAAAGGGAACCCATGTTCCGTTGATCATTTACGCCCCCGGGATGACAAAGCGCGGAGAACAGGATGTGCTGGTGAACATGTCGGATATCTGGCCTACGATCGCTGAACTGGCAGGCGTGGAAATTCCGGATGACTATGAGATAAACGGTGAAAGCCTAGTGCCGTTCCTGATGACGGACAAACCGAAACACCGCGACTGGATTTATGCCTACAGCCGCGCACATCAAATCATTCGCGGCGCACGTGTGTTAAAGGACGGTTTTGACCGTTGGTGGGATGTCTCGACATCCCCCGCCGACCTGATCAGTTTCAAGCAGATCACAGATTGGGATACGGTATCACCGGAACACCGCGCCGAACGTGACATGCTCAAATCAGTCTTGCCACGTTTCGACCTACACGCCTCTGATCATGATGCCCCGGGGTTCCATCTTTCGCCGGTGATGAAACAGGGTAAACAGGGAGAAAGCGATAAACCGGCCAAAACGAAGCCCGGCAAGTCCACCAAGAAATCAACGGAAAAAAAATCGGTTAAACGACGGTCGGGACAGCAATCGGGGTGGGAACTGCGTTTTAACGACGATTTCAAAGGGCGTACCGAAATCGGTGAAAATTACCGGACCGGGCGTGGCATGCAGAAGGCATGGGCAGTCGTGGACGAAACGCTGGTCGGAAAGCAAATCAACGACAGTCACGGCGCGGTGATCCGCACTGACATCGAATTTGATGATATCGACATCACTTTTGATTTTCGTTTTCAGGGTGGGAGAAGTTTTAATGTCGTGATCGACGACAAAAATGAAAAATCTGTTCATGCAGGCCATATTTGCCGCGTCTCTGTGTTTCCCAAACGCCTGATCATTGGCGATGACAAAACCGGTGCAATGAACCTTGAGGTACGTGCGTTGCGTCAACGCAAGGATTTGTCCAAACGGGAGAAAAACAAGCTGAAAAATGTGCTGGCCAAGACAACTGCCAATGCAAAAGTTTCGATTAAACCCGGCCAATGGCATCAACTGCGCGTCCGCATTAAAGGCGAAGTCATGAAAGCTTTTCTTGATGGCAAACAGGTCACCACGTTGCGATCGCCCGGGATCGGTCATCCGACGAAAACCGAATTTGGCTTCACCGTCAATGGATCTGCTATCGAGTACGATAATTTGAAGGTGCTACAGCCGGCGGGATCAGCGAAACCATGAATGTCATTTCAAGAGTATCGCAATGTTGGTTGATATTCATTGTGCTGGGAGGCTTGGCAACGCCGGTTTGTGGCGATTCGGTCGCCAGCCAACCAGATGCCGATGGCCGTCCGAACGTGATTTTGATTGTGACTGACGATCAGGGGTATGGCGACATGTCCTGTCATGGTAATCCGTTTTTGAACACGCCCAATCTGGACCGGCTGGCTGCGGCAAGTGTTCGATTGGAGGATTATCACGTTGATCCTGTGTGCACGCCGTCACGCGCTGCGCTGATGACCGGGCGCTATGCCACACGCATCGGTGCCTGGGACGTGGTCCAAGGGCGTCAATTACTCGACGCCGACGAGGTGACGATGGCCGATCTGTTTTCCGAATCAGGCTATCGCACGGCCATGTTTGGGAAATGGCATCTTGGCGACACCTGGCCTTATGCACCGCGTTTTCGCGGGTTCCAGACTGTCGTCCGCCATCAGGCCGGCGGCATCGACGAGATCGGTAATCCTTCCGGTAACGACTACTTTGATGACACCTACGATCGAAACGGCGTACCGGAAAAAATCGCAGGCTATTGCACCGACGTATTTTTTCGTGAGTGTGAACAGTTTATTGCTGCACCTTCAGACAAACCGTTTTTTGTCTACCTGCCGCTCAATGCGATGCACAGTCCTCACACCGTGGCTGCGGAATACTCGAATCGCTTCCGCGCGGCAGGGCATTCTGAACAGCGTTCCGGTTTCTATGGTCAAATCGTTAACTTTGATGAAAACCTTGGCCGGTTGCTTGACACACTGGAACAGCTGCAGGTCGCTGACGACACGATCGTTATTTTCATGGGTGACAATGGATCCGCCGTAGGCACCAGTGGCACCCCCTCGGACAGCGCGTTCAACGCCGGGATGAGGGGAATGAAAGGATCCGTTTTCGAAGGCGGGCATCGCGTTGCCTGTTTTGTGCGTTGGCCAGTGCGGCTGCAGGCCGGGCACACTGTTGACCGGCTGACTTCATGTCGTGACTGGTTGCCAACCTTGGTGCAATACTGTCGCCTAGGATCGTCGGGCGCACCCCAGTTTGATGGTCAAAGCCTGCAACCGCTGCTGGAGGACCAGGCACAGGGTTGGCCTGAACGTACGATGTTTGTGCAACGCCAACCCGATCAGCCGGCGCTGCGGCCGGCGGCCCGCCAACACGGTGGAAAAGCACATTATGCAGTGCTGACGGAAAAGTGGCGGTTGGTTGACGGGCAGCTGTTTGAGATCACCGGCGATCCGGGACAGAAGCACGACATCGCGGCGGCGCACCCCGGGGTCGTGCAGGATTTGCGTGAGCGATACGAACAGCATTTCGCGGATGTTTTTGCGGAAGGCAAACCTTACGCGCGGTTTCAGTTGGGGGCCGCCGAGGCGAATCCGGTGCGATTGACGGTGCGGGATTGGCATCCAACGACCGGAAAGGTGATTTGGAAACAAGCTCACTTGGGCGATGATACGCTGGCTATCAACGGCTTTTGGGCTGTCGATGTGACTCGCTCAGGACGTTACTTGATTCGTCTGTCGAGATTTCCCGACGATGCACTTCAGCCGATTGGCGCGGTCAAGGCTGTGCTGAAAATTGGCCAGCAGGAGTTGGAAAAACAACTTAATGAATCAGAAACTTCCGTGACCTTTGAAGTGAACCTGCCTCAAGGACACGGATTGCTGCAGTCGTGGCTGACCGACCGGCAGGGCAGGTCACGCGGGGCTTATTTTGTGCAAGTCCAACGTGTGGCTGAAGATCGAAAGGTTAAAAATCGAAAAAAGCCGGTGATCAAAAAATATCCCAACACACCGGTTTGGACGGATGCCAAACAGGCGGCGCGGGAGTTTCCGGGATTTGAATTGATGGGCGAATACGTGCGTGACACGCAGGCCATGCAGGTTGTGCCAAGCATGGGCAAGTTTTACCTTTCGACCTATCAGGGTGGGTTGCCCGGAGCGGGATGGAACGGTCAGCGCGTGGCGCATGAGTGGCTCGATGGTGCCGCTACGGCGGATCGATTAAAAGGTTGGAGCAAGACTGACCGCAGCAAGAATATCGTGGGAGATCAGCCCCCCGAAGATGCGATCGTACTGTTCGATGGGTCAGGAACCGATGCATGGCGTCATGCAAAAATGGACGGTGTGTTGTTGGAAGCGGGGGCGAAGACCAAACGTGAATTTCAGAATTTCACATTGCATCTGGAGTACTTGATACCGCTTAAGCCGGAGTTGCCACTGAGTCATCCGCATCGGGGCAACAGTGGCGTGTTCGCGGTCGGCGCGTATGAGGTTCAGGTTTCTGATTCGTTTGGATTGGACCCCGACCCCGCCGCATGGCAGGATATGGCGATGCTTAAACCGGTCACGACCTGGTGTGGTGGCATCTACGGAATTCGCGCACCACGAGTAAATATGTGCTTGCCACCACTGGTATGGCAGAGTCTTAAAATTGATTTTGTGGCCGCCCGTTTCAAAGCAGGCATCAAGGTTTCGCCGGCGGTCATGACGGTTACCCAAAACGGCGTGGTCGTCCATGACAAAGTCACCTTATCCGGTGGAACCGGAGGTGGTCCCGCCGGGCCGCGCGCGGAGGTTGCCAAGGGTCCGATCTATCTTCAAGACCACGGTGATCCTAACCGGTATCGCAATGTATGGATCGTGCCGCGCGGCAATTCAGTGCCCTAGCGCTTGCGTACCCCGGAAACTCGCTACGTTGGCGAATTGCTGCCGGACGATTGGCACATGGTTCAAGTCCGCACTTTAAAAGTGTTACCTTGGGGGAGTTCTGCTGCATTGTCAGCCTGCAACGGGGGCGCGATCGAATTCTCGACAACTTGGCGATTCCACGGCTCTCAGGGAGTTTCGAAAACGGGCAAAAGCGGCTAAAGTGGTGCCCCATTGGGGCATCCATTTTTCCCGACAGCAAACCCTCCGAAGAACTCCCAATTCCATGCCTTTGATCGTCCAGAAGTTTGGCGGTACCAGTGTCGCGAACAGTGACAAGATTCTTGCCGCTGCCCGCAAGGCCGTCCGTGCCCACCAACAGGGAAACCAGGTGGTAATGGTGGTCAGCGCAATGGGAAAAAATACCGATACGCTGATTAAACTTTCCAAAGAGATCAATGAAAAACCGCCGGCGCGAGAGATGGACATGCTGTTGTCCACCGGCGAACAGGTCAGCGTAGCCCTGATGGCGATGGCGATCGATTCGATGGGATTCAAGGCCGTCAGTCTGACCGGCGGCCAAATCGGAATCAAAACGGATAGTTCACACACCAAGGCCCGCATTCATTCTATCTCGACCGACCGAATGCAACGGTTGCTAGACGACGGCAACATCGTGATCGCAGCCGGGTTTCAGGGGATTGACGAGGATCTGAACATCACCACGCTGGGACGTGGCGGTAGCGATACAACCGCCGTCGCACTGGCCGCAGTGTTGGGCGCTGACCAGTGCGAAATCTATACGGATGTTGACGGCATTTACACCACCGACCCACGGAAGCTGCCTGAGGCGCGTTTGGTAAAACGTGTTTGCTATGACGAGATGCTGGAACTTGCCAGCCTGGGGGCGGGCGTGATGCACAGTCGCTCGATCGAGTTTGGCAAAAAATTCAATGTGCCGATTCACGTCCGCAGTTCACTAAGCGACGTTCCCGGTTCGTTGATCGTCGATACCGCCGGAACTTCATCGCTGCCTGTCAGCGGTGCCGCGTTGACGCGTGACGAGGCATTGATTTCGGTGGTTGATGTTCCCGACGTGGCCGGTACGATTCATAAGATTTTCGCGCCCATTGCGGACAAAAAGATCACGGTCGATATGATCGTGCAAAATGTCTCCGCCGGCGGTACGACCGATATCAGCTTCACTGTGCCCAATGAGGAGATGACCGACGCGATCGGCGCTATTTCCCGGATTGTCACTGATCTGAGAGGGAAGATGGGGGCCAGTGACCAGCATGTCTCAAAGGTCTCCGCGGTAGGCTTGGGGATGGCTCAACAGGCCGGTGTAGCCAACCGCATGTTCCGCTCTCTGGCTGATGCGGGTGTGAACCTCCAGATTATCACGACCAGTGAGATCAAAATTTCGGTGTTGGTCAAACGGGACGTGGCCATCGAGGCACTGCGGACGGTTCATGCCGAATTTGAACTTGACCAACCCCACGACGACACCGATGCGGCGTGTGCGAATGAAGTGACCAGCAAGGAGCCCAAATCATCCATCAGCGCCGTCGAGGTGATCAATCGCCTGCAAGGTGCGGGCATGGAAGCGCTGATGATCGATGACATTGCCTTGGATAACACTCAGGCACGCATTACGCTGCAGAAAATCCCCAACCAGCCCGGACTGGCGGCCAGCTTGTTTGAACGTGTTGCGGCCGCTGGGGTGTTCGTCGATATGATCGTGCAAAGTCATGGCAGCGACCAGATCGCGGATATCACCTTTACCGTCCGGCGCGACCAGCTGTCCGAAGCGTTGCAGGTGGCTCAGGCGGTTTGCGATGAAACGGGCTGTCAGGGCGTGGACCACAAGGAAGCGATTGCGAAATTGTCAGTTTCAGGAATCGGCCTGCGTAGCCATACGGGCGTTGCGATCGGCATGTTTGCGGCGTTGGCGGACAACGGTATCAACGTAGAAATGGTCAATACATCCGAAGTTCAGGTGAACGTGGTGGTTGACGGCACCGACGGTGAAAAGGGACTTGAGAAGTTAAAGGAGGCGTTTGCCGATTCGGTTCGGTAGGCGTCACGACGTTTCCATTAAACATTTTATTTCACTTCACACTTTACATTTTAAGCAGAGACAACGAACGATGAGTGATTCTCCCCAAGTTGGAATTTTGATGGGCAGCGACAGCGACTGGCCCAAAATCAACGCAGTTGGCAAGGCGTTGGAAGAGTTTGGTATCGCCTACGAGGTCAACGTAATGAGTGCGCATCGCACCCCGCACCAGGTTGCTCAATACGTCACCACTGCAGAAGAACGTGGCCTGAAGGTCCTGATCGGCGCTGCCGGTGGTGCGGCTCATCTGGCAGGTGTGATGGCGGCTCATTCAACATTGCCGGTGATCGGTTTACCCGTTCCAACACCGGAACTGGGCGGAATGGATTCGCTCCTGTCGACGGTTCAAATGCCGGGAGATGTGCCGGTGGCCAGTGTGGCGGTTGGTATGGGCGGTCCACGAAACGCGGGGCTGTTCGCGGTGCAGATTCTGGCGACGGCTGATTCAACCTTGAAACAAAAGTTGGCCGACTTCAAAGTGAAACTGGTCGACAAAATCGCCGCCAAGAACGAGAAGCTAAAAGCTTCTCTGTAAAGACTTCTTTGTAAGGCGATTGGCAATTGCTAGTTTACCGTCGGCGGTGCTACCAGCTTCGCTCCGACCCTAACAACGTCGCTAACGGATGGTAAATTCCTAACCTGCCAGTCGCCTAAATGCGTAACCACGGTCACCAGCCCGTGGACAACCGTTTATGTGGCATGGTCGGTCACGTTGGTACAACCTTGGCCACGACCACTAGGAACCGGCCCGGCAACTGCGTCGATTTGTGCGCGAAATCCAAAAAACTGAAACGTTCAATGACTGCTACCTCGAAATCATCCCGGGAAACCATTGCGTGGATTGGTGAAAGCGACGGATATCTGCGTCTGATCGACCAGACATTGCTGCCGGAGTCTCTCACCGAGATCGATTGTCGCGATATCGAATCGGTCTGGGAGGCAATCAAGATGCTACGTGTGCGCGGTGCACCTGCGATCGGCATTGCGGCAGCCTACGGTGTGTCCGTTGGCATCAACGCCGTTGATGACAGAGATGCTGCCGCGTTTTGGGATAGATTTGACGAATCGATTGAATACCTTGCCACCAGCCGACCAACAGCGGTCAATTTGTTTTGGGCGCTTGACCGGCTGAAGGTGTTGTCCAAAGACCTGCGATCGGGCGATCTAACAACGGCGCGACAACGGATCCTTGCCGAGGCACGGAACATTCATCAGGAAGACCGCGCGATGTGTCATTCGATTGGCCGTTTCGGGGCACCTTTGCTGGAGGGAGTCAATGGCGTACTGACGCACTGCAACGCCGGAGGGCTGGCGACAGCGGAATACGGAACCGCACTGAGCGTGTTTTTTACTGCTCAGGATCAAGGGCATGACCTGCACGTATTCGTGGATGAAACGCGTCCGCTGCTACAGGGGGCTCGTTTGACCGCCTGGGAACTGATGCAACGCAATATCAAAGCCACGTTGATCTGCGATTCCATGGCAGCCCAGGTGATGCGCGAGAAAAAAATTCAGGCGGTTGTGACAGGAGCCGACCGAATTGCCGCCAATGGTGATTCGGCCAACAAGATCGGTACCTATTCGATCGCCGTACTGGCCCAGGCGCACGGTATTCCCTTTTACATCGCCGCTCCCAGCAGTACCTTTGATTTGGGAATCGAATCGGGCGATGAGATCCCGATAGAGCTGAGAGATTCGGAAGAGATTACGCACGGTTTTGGTAAACAGACCGCTCCTGAAGGGATCGACGTTTATAATCCGGCATTCGATGTGACCCCCGCCAAATACATTGCAGGAATCATTACCGAACGCGGCGTGATTGCCCCCGTCACACGCGCAAAAGTCATCGCGCTGATTGGCGATTGAGATTGCCAACCCACATTGACGATTGCCAACTAACGTTGGCAACGGTCCCCCGTGAGAACAGCTACGCGCCGTTGCAAGGTTCGGCAAATAGTTCCGCGTGTTGCGGGTTGGCAACAATGTGGTTGGAAATACGGTCCGATAACGCCCCGATTGTCATGTAAGGGTTGACGCCCAGCGCTGTAGGAATAATCGATCCATCGGCGACATACAGATTGGGGTGAATGCTGCCGTTTGCGCCGTCGAAGACCTGGCCCAGGTGGTTTACCGTTCCGCCAGCGGCACCGTCGCTCATATTGCATGACCCCAGCGGATGCACGGTGACTAGGTTGTCCCCAAATGCTTTCAACCGTTTGTAGCGTCCGCCGTGTGCCCGTGCCAGTCGGTCAAATTCGCGGAATACCATTTGGCGATACTCGCAGTCCTTTAGACCTTCCCATTTGATCTGCCAGCGTCCATCGCGTTTTTCGATGATGCCTTCGCCCGTGTCATGGCCCATGCCCAGCATTGCCATCGAACTGTCCAGATCTGGATCACCCATCAGCGCTGTGAACAGGTTGCTGACACCGCGCGGGATAGCCGCGTCTTGAATCAGCAAGCGCTTCTTCAGCTCCACATCGCGGTAAAAATTTAGGGAAGTTTGAACGGTTGGACCGACAGGAGGGCGGTCGGTATGGTACCCTCCGAATCCACTCATGTTGGCTCCGGGCTGTAGGCCCACACAGAATCCGATCGTGTCACCATTGCCTGACCAGTTACGGCCCAACATTGGCGAAAACAGAAAAGAGGGG
Organism: uncultured Pirellulaceae bacterium; assembly: GCA_937967505.1. Classification (GTDB taxonomy): domain Bacteria; phylum Planctomycetota; class Planctomycetia; order Pirellulales; family Pirellulaceae; genus Mariniblastus. The sequence goes on from CALCJM010000018.1 coordinate 59,110, forward strand.
TTTTCGGATTCCATCAGGATTGTGGAACTGGCCGGGCTGCCGGCACCGACGACAACCATGCGGGTGTTTATCGAAACAGGGTGCCGGGTGATTTCATTTTGCGTATCATCAACATAGTTCATGTTGACACGATAGTAGCCTGACATCTTTTCGATGGAGGTCACCTCACACTGCGTGTACATTTCAGTACCGTTGTGTTTTGCGACCGGGAGATAGTTCATCGCCAGCGTATTTTTTGCACCCACGTTGCAGCCATTGATACAGTCACCGCACAGCGTACAAGCGCGTTGGATCATCCCCTGGGGGTTTCGCATTTGCTGATCTAGGTAGCGGTGGTCGTACATCACTGACAAATGAGACCGGTCAAAAAAGTTTGGGTTACGACTGATTCGTTCGGCAGCCAGACGCCGGTAACGCACCTTGGGGGTTTGATCGTGCGGCGTACGGGTCAGTGACAGTGCGCGGGCCACATTGTCAAAGTACGGCCCCAGCGTTTCAATGTTTTTTAATGCCGTTGGCCAGCGGTCTTGCATAAAGACCTCGGGGTGAGGCCGCAGAGCGATACTGGCGTTGACCAGAGAACCGCCGCCCAGCCCATTTCCTGACAGAACGTTGACCTCCTCGTTCATCATTAGATTGAACAGGCCTAGGGGTTGCGTGACCTGCCCTCGGGTGGGGCCCGCGAGCACGGCGCGGGCGTTGCCGGATACGTTTTTAAAGGTATCGGGGAAACTTCCGGGAACCCACTCTTTGCCACGTTCGATAATGCACATTCGGTGTTCGGGCCGCAAGCGCTGCGAAAGCTTTGCAGCGGTAATTGATGCTCCGTAGCCGGATCCGATGACCAACACACCGAAATGGATCCGGTCTTCGTGTTTGGCGGTCAGCATCAGGTCGCGCACCGGGTTGGCCAAACGCCCTCCATACTGCTGCAGGCTTCGTGTGTAATCGGTCGCCGCGCGGGATTTGATGCCCGAACCGCGTGTCGTTGTACGAATCCCCAACTGCACTAGGTTTTTGACGGGGCGCGGTCTGTCGGCACTCGCCTGACCCCCACCACAAATGCTGGCCACTGTCGCACCAGCAGCAGCAAGGGCGGTGCGGCGGGTGACGTTGCGGGTTGGTTTGGTTGAAGATTGAGGATTGGCGGACATAGTTTTTTGTGGGAAACGGGGCCGGTTGCGATACTTCTGCTCTGTTGGTATCGATCCGTCAGCGCGTTGGGTTGCAGCAAAAATTCGGGTTGTTACGGCATTGACGATTGTCAGGCTGAAGGTGCGCGAAGATGTAACGGATAGATTGAGTTGGAAAGTGTGCCGAATACCGAGTACTGAGTAATGGCAACTGTAACCACCGCGCATAAAAAAACACGCTCCCCCAACAGGCAGCGTGTTTCCGGATTTGAAATCTTCCAGTCTCGGCTGGTCTGTTCTAATATCCAATCGATGGTGGATTGTCACGCAGGAAGTCGCGCGGACCGCGTGTTGTGTAGTACGGGTAAGCATACTGTGGTGCGAGACCTGATTGAGGCTGTTGCCCCATGGCAGGGTTGGTGTGAGGGATGGCACCACCGTAAGGGTGTGCGGTTCCTGTTACCTTGCGAGCCAAACCGGCGGCACCACGTAGCTTTCCACCCAACGCACAACTATGACAGGCTCGACCATCAACGCCGCAGCCCGCAACACCGCAGCCGTGTGAGGCGACACGTTCGCCACGTCGATCGTGTGCTCCACGTCCATCGCGCGCTCCACGCACGTCCGAGATGATACCTGTCGAGATACGTCGTCCGCCGACATCATCACCGTAGAAATCGCCACCATCGTACTGCACGGGTTGCTGAGCCACAGTTGGCAAAATGACTTCTTCACCAGCACCGCCCGCGTCGCAAGCGTCGCAGCCACAACTGACCCCTTGGTCGCTGGCGACACTACCTGCCGCAGATTTTTTCAACGAACGGGCTTTCTTTCTGCTAAACAGGGAGCAAGATCCAGCTTCATCCTGGCAGGCTTTCCCTTTGCCCTTGAGAAACAGACCGATCCCCTTGTTGCTGGCCAAATCACTCTGATTCGACCGTTGAGTCAGCAGGCCACGTTTGGTTGCCGGTGCGGCCGCTGCACCATCACAAGCACTGCATCCGCTTGACTGCATCGGGGCGTATTGAACCTCGCCACCACCGCAACTGGAACAGCCGCAATCCGACGAATCTCCACCAGATATGACGACCGGTGCGGCATCGCATCCGCATCCACCATCACACGCATAAGGTGCGGAAACGGAGACAACCGAATCTGATCCGCAAGCAGTACACCCTGTGGCGGTGGCGGCAGCGCCGCCGCATCCACAATCACCGACAGATCCACCGGCAGCGTAGTCTTCCGAGGCTGTGGGGGCAGCATTACGGGCGGCGCGTGAGAGCTGAGATTTACCCGCTCCGAGATGACTGCCAAGCTTGCAGTTACCAAGCGGGCATTTGCCGCCGGTGCCACAGCAGCCGACGAAACTCAGGACAGCCGCGAGGGCCGCACACATGAACATGGATCGCATTTTTCAAATCCTTTTGAAATCTGGGTCTGCCCGCGATAGACGGGCGCTGTTTCCAGTTTTGCCCTCAGGCATCTGTGGAACGGAGGAAGTCTTTCGATCGAACCACATGCGTACGGGAAAGCATGCGTTTGAAACGTCATTTCAGACGGATCGATCAAAACCATCACAATCGTTAATCGTCCGGACGATTGCTGTGGTCCACAAAATCGGACCTTGTTACAAGACACCGGTGACGGACAGGCCGCATAGTTTAACTGACCCGAACACAGAAGCGTGAAAGCACCGGGTGATAGCGTCGATTCGGGATGCCACGATACCCAACGAGACGATCATCATCAGCGCATAAACGCTGGTTCTCAACACTCCAGCGGGAGCGGAAGAATGAGTGTTCTTAAAAGGTTTGGTGGTCCATCGACTCAGCCCGTTGTTTAAGCCTGTCCCGATAGTCCTTGGGAAACTCCCAGAATATCTGGCCATCTTCTCTAACAAGACTCCGGCTTGCAGGCCGCCTTCCTAAGATGAAGGCACCGATATCCGAACTGACCCACGGGTCTCGGTGAAAGTAGCTGTGGCCAATAAAGGTGTGATATTCCCGGACGGCCACCGACGCATCAATCAGTTCAATTTCGGAGGCTTGCGACAGTATCTTTTTCTCCCAAGGCTCAAGGCTGTTTACCGTTCGGCCCAGCCGCCTGCCACCATTAAGTCTTTCGGAGACACCAAGGGCGCGGTCTTCGGGCGACGCGTAAACTGCGACGTGTCCGGCGACCTCTTGAAAGCGATCGTGAATCGCATTGAAAAAAGTCATCAGGTCCATGTCTGGTGCGGCCAGCACCACCCGATTCACACGATACTTTTCCCTGATCTGTTCGGCTGTCAGGTCGTATTCCAACAATCGCAGTTCCCGTAGTGCATCGACGACAATGGACGAACCTGCACTGTGAGCAATGATCGTAACCGAATCTGCGTTGCATTCCTTGGCAATATTGGACAGCAGTGAACGGAAATGTCGCGTACTGAAATCCGCATTGCCTTTGTCTGCCGCATACCGCAACAGACGCGATTCCGACGGCCATTCAAAACTGATCATCGCCCCTTGGTGCCCCAGATAGTGAAAGATCTCCCCGGCAATCAGGGTGTTATCGACCAGATCGGTATTGAAACCGTGAACAAAGATCGTCACATTCCGGGACCGACTTTGGTCAAGCCGTCTGGTAACGGCCTGGATCCACGGGTTTCCACTGTGGCGAATGACATTGTCTCTCACCTGCCAAGGATCGGTATGCTTCAACGCGCGCGCAAGTTCAATGCGTTTGAAGACCACTTTGGCTTTCTTCCGTTGTTTGTCGGTTATGGTCTGTTCATGAAGTTCGCCGGGGGTCAGACCTTCCCCAATGGTGACGTAAGCGGTGGCCAAAGACGGAAGTTGGCTGCGTTTTGTACCAAAGGGACTCGGGCTACGCCGCTTTTTTTCCAGTTCTCTATCCGACACGATGAAAATTGGAATTTCATTGCCGGCGCACTGGCACGCTTCGACGAACTCTCCGCCGGGATGCGGCAAGCCAACCGCGATACCCGTGGGCGTCGGCATGAGTCGCGTTGATAGTTTCCTATTCGAGCAACCATACATGCACAGCATCAGCGCAACCATGGTGGCCGCCAACAGTAACGTTGCTCTCGATTTGAGATTTTTGCCGGTAATGTCTGGCCTCGTGCATGAACATCCTGCTTCCATTTTCGGGAGAGTACCAGGATTGACAATCTGTGACAACCCAAAAGCTGCGACGCGTGGCCCGTCGTTAATGGTTAGTTGGCAACTTCGCCACCGGAAATTGTCGACAATGCCTGATAGACATTCGCATCAACCGTGTCGCTGGTCACTCTCACCGAACCATCGCAATAAAGAAACAGGCCAATTCCCCGATGCGCACTTCGAAAGTTGCTGGTTGAGTGAGGACCACCATCAAAACTGGCACGACAGTCCGTCAGGCTAGTACGATCGAAAAGGGAGTTAGTTACCGGCGTCTTGTTAAGTCGATCAACCGTGCAGGCGAATGGGCTCGCGCTAAGAAACCCACTGGCCAAAACCTCTTCATTGCCTGGTTCGGGAATCAACCAGGTCTGCCTGGCAAACTGTTGGGTTTCGTTCGCGCAGCCTGCGCCCTGACAAAGTTCTGGAGCAGTGTCCCCTTCGCCAATCGCGATTGTGTTACTGGTCCCGTCCTGAATGTCGATAAACTTGGTTTCCCGGTTGACATCAAAAACTCCCCGTAAAGAGCGCGGCGTATCGGATGGAAGACACCAGGCGTCGGTTGCACCTTTGGAGAATACGTACTGGGTTACCGCGAACGTGTCACCTACCGGAAGATTAAAACCACCTGCCCCAAGCAGCGGTTGAATGATCCTCGATTCTCCTGCCGAAGAAGGACAGAGAAAAACAGGAATGACTGTCGAAGCGGCCTCTGGCCGTTGAAGGATCCACTGTTGGGAGGGGTCGTACAAGGGTCCCAGATCCTGTTCCAGATATGGCAGCAGCAATCCAAACCCGCCGGAAATAAAATCAGGAAGGTTCGTGGTGTTGTTAACTACTGCCGTTGCTCCGGGCGGAAAATGTTCGTGGCTTCCTTCAAAACTGTGTAGCGCCAAACCGAGTTGTTTGAGATTGTTGGAACATTGCGTCCGCCGCGCGGCCTCTCGCACTGCTTGCACCGCTGGAAGTAACAGGCTGACCAAAACACCAATAATTGCAATGACGACCAGCAGTTCTACCAATGTGAACCCACGGGAAACCAGTGGCGTGGGCACTGCTCTTAAGAGGGGTTCGCGCATTGGTCGCATTCCTGTAAATCCGTGAAGGCTGATGACGGTGTAGGGGACAAGAACCGCAGTCTACCATTCTAACGCGACTGACTGATGAACATTTTGGCAAAAAATTGGCTGCTATTCGCCTCAGAGCAACTTGCCTGCGCATTTTTGACCAGGTTGCCGGCGGGCTTCCACGGCGTGGCGGCCCGGACACCATGGCCAATAGCAAAAATAGTGTTTTTCTGCGTACCATTTTACCAAACTCGTTTGTCGTTTAAGGCGAACGTCAGTTAGGAATTTACCATCCGTTGGCGACGCTGAGAGCGTCGGAGCGAAGCTGGCAGCATCGTCAACGGTCAGCTTTCAACTGCCGATCGCCTAAGTTCACCCCAAACCGGCGCAGGTTGACGACGACCAAAGTCCTGCAAGATTCCCAATGCAGCCAATAGGAGCTGGTTGCCTCAGAGTTCGATCTCCTTGAGCGTCTGACAACGTCACCTAGAACTGGTCAGTCGCTTGCATCTTTAGCCCCTTTCATTCGAGGCGATGCTCCGTTTTCGCTGGCGTAACAGCCACCCATACAACACCGCGCCCAACCCAAGAAGTGCAATCGCAAACGCGATGAGTATTCCGCGACTTGCACTCTGCCACAGCCCCAGCAGGAACATCCAGGCACCAATGACCAATACGCTGGATGCTACGACCTGAACCGGGAACGGATCAAAAACCGCACTCTCCATTTCCGAGGATGGAGGCGTTGACGACTTTGCCAGCAGGTTTTCCACCGTTCCGGCGGCCGGGTCTGCGCTTTGCTTGAAAAACTCGAACCCCAACAGCATCAACACCGGCAGCAGCACTCCCACGATCACCTCGACATTTTTTGCATTGTCCGCCAAATAGTCTGCGATCGGAAAGAGCGCGTCTCCTTCAACGATCATGAGATTACCCGCCAATCCAAAACGTAGCCCGGCACCAATCAGGAAACTAGTACCGATCACGGCCGCCATTTCGCGAACGCCAACCTTGCGACTGAACAGGCCCCACAAAGCAGGTGCATACAAAGGCACAACCAGCAGATTGTTAATCGTCACGATCAGCTTCTCCGCTCCGCCAAGCCTTGGCACGATGATGGCGGTGGCAATCAATAAAGCTCCCAACACAAATGTAAAACATCGTCCGGTGAAAACCAACGTGCGTTCAGTCGCGTGCGGGCGGACGTAGGTTTTGAAAAAATCGTTGGTCAACACGCCGGCAAATACGTTTAACTGGGAACTAACCATGCTTGCCGTTGCCGAAAACATGGCCGCGATCATCAACCCAAGTACTCCCGGCGGTAGCACCGACTGGGCAGCCAGAATATAGGCTTGCTCTTTATCGATCCCTGGCATCTGGCCCCGAAACAGCAAGGGCGGTAACAGCCAGAACAACGGCGTCACCAGATACATGATGCCGAACAGGTAAGCCGATTTCTTTGCATCCCGGGGAGACCGAACGGCCAGAAATCGCTGTACGAACGCCCACTCGGCTCCGATCATGAAGAAATGAATTGTGACCCAACCGCACAGAAAAAACCAACCGTACTTGTCAACGGTCGGCGAAAAAAATGACTCGGGCACCGAAGCGTAAAAGGTCGCGGGGCTGTCAATCTGCAAAACCATCAGCAGGGCAACCATAAACACGACAACCGTCAACACGATAAACTGTAGCACGTCGGTCATCAGCACGGCCCACAGACCGCCTTGCATCGTATAGAGAATCACGATCGTTCCAAACAGGATGATCGCCCAGTTCAAATCCAGCGGCAGCAACGCCACCAGCATTTTGGAAAGGGCGTACAGCGAAACCGAGACGCCCAAGATTCGTTTGAACAGCATGATCCACGTAAAGAAGTGCAGGCCCACCGTCCCAAACCGCAGCCTCACATATTCAGCGGGCGTTGAGATATTCAGACGGTTCCAACGTCCGGCAACAAAGTATCCCGCTAGGAGTGCGGCGATTCCGTAGCACGTGTTGATCGCGACAGCGACAACTCCCAGCTCATAGGCGATCCCTCCCCAAACAACGAAGGTTGCTGCGGAGAAAACGGTCATGAAACCGCTCAACCCTGCCGCCCACCAGGGCGATTGACGCCCCGCAGAGAACATATCGCTATGACTGGCCGTGCGTTTCGCCGAAACCGTGCTGATCGCAAATAGACCGACAAGGTACAGCAGTAACGTCAGGTAATCGAGAGTCGTCATGTTGGCCTAAGGGCTGCAGGAAAAATAAGTTGTGGATTTGATACTTTCGACGAAACGTTGAGGGGGGCTGCCAGCCTCCTCGTATGGCAGGAAGGCTGGCAGCCTTCGCAACGAATCATCCAAGTTGTTTTTCCCACGACCCCAAGAAGTTATATTCACCGTGAATTCAATACACACGCATCTCATAGACCCGCGCCGACGCGTCACCATGTGTCGCGAGAACTTCCAGTTTGACTTCTTCGGCGTCAACGAGGTCATCGAGCGTATGGACACGACTGCGGTTATAGTTCCCTTGGACGCGAATCAATTCGATCCAATCTTCACCGACACGGCGCAGGACCCGATAGTCCTTGACGCACTGCGGCACGGGGAAGGTAAAACGATGGGCTTCGCGCGGCCAGCCATAGCAGCGGTCTGGCGCATCGAGGTCGGTATCAAAGGTGATGCGGATCTCGCGCACGCGCTGAACCGTATCCCATTTTAGACTGACTGTTTGAGGCATCGCCTGATCGGTATCGGAGACCCACAGATTCGGCCAGTCTTCCGCCCGGGAGATGCCGTTGTTCACATTGTCACCCTGATAGGGACGGGGCGCGGGGCTGATGCGATGACAGAGCGTTGCGCGTACTTTTCTGTCGAAGGCGACGCCAACCGTTTCGCCAATCCAGTCGTGCAGTTCATGCGGAAGTCGCCCATGGTGATTGATCGGAAACCAGTCATCAGTAACCGGTGCAATTCTGGCTTTCCCGTGCGATGGACGCGGAATGAGTTCGCCGTGGAATCGCGCCGCGAATCGACTTCCGAAAATTTCTTCGTTGGAGTACCCCCAGAAAATGCCGGCTTGGCTATCAACACAGATCCACAGCAGGCGGTTTTCAGAAACCTGCCGGTTCACATCCAACGTGATCCAGTGCTGTCCGGGGGGGAGTGCAATTTCCTCTTGTGCGATCGGTTCCTTGTGATCAAAGTGCCCCAGCTCAAAGCGGCCCAGTGTATCGCTAAAATAGAGTCGCACCGAGACACGAGAGTCCGTGTCCAGATCGGACTTCAGCAGCAGGCTGACCCGATCGACGGTGCCTGCCGAAACAGGAACCTGTTGGGCAAGATCATAGGACAATGGCAGAAAGCCAGTGGGCTCTTCGGCCGTTGCGGTCGCTGCGCTGGACGTCTGTACGGTGGCCGACAGCGCCAGGTCATTCGGATCTTGATTGCGCAGGCGAATGATGTGTTGATCCTGTTTCAGCAGGCGCTGTTGCAGTTCACCGATGTGCGATTGTCCGACTTCCCGGGGGGCAACGCCGTGCTCGATACACAGCGTGGCAGCCATCCCCACCGCTTGTGCGGCAGCGCCCAGGCTGTTCATTACTCGAATCGAACCCATCGCCACGTGACTGACACTGATACAGCGCCCGACCAGCATCAGGTTCGAAATATTACGGGAATACATGATGCGAAAGGGGACGCTGTAAAGTTCGTTGACGAACGTCTGGTCGCAGGGCGGCTCCTTGCTATAGATACCCTCCGGCGGATGTACGTCCACCGGCCAACCACCATAGGAAACACGATCTTCAAACAATGGCGGAGCAAAGATGTCGCTCTCGATCAGCATGTGGTCGCCCATCACGCGTCTGGATTCGCGCCGCAGCGGAAACGGCGACCACCAAACGGCTTCGTAACATTCCAGCGACTCGCGCGTTGCCGCCGTGCAGCGGTTTTTCAGATGATCCCAAACGCCCATCGCTTCCTTGACCAAATCCTGATAGATCGTCTCGCTGTCGCGGATGGTGTCCCGGTCACCGCCCAGCGAAAACCACCAGAACAGCTGAATCGCGGACGCATCTTCGTTCAACGCTTTCCCTTTGGAAAATTTATCGACCACATGCGGGCGGTGCGGGAAGGCATCACAGCTGTCGTGGGTAGTCGCCCACGGAGGTGGAGTAAAGGGCACCGGTTTGGAGCGTCGATGAGCGACCACGTACAGCGCGCTGGGCAGCGTTTTTGAATCACCTTGTGCGGGAGCCAGTGATTCTCCAAATTCGTCATGGCCTTCGCGTCCGATTCGCACATCGGCACCGGCAAAATCAGCCAGCAACCCGTCGCCGGTTCCGTCTACAAATAGCGGTGCTGTAAAGCGAAAAATCGTCTCGGTTGAAGCTTGGGTGACCTGCACCGAAACGATTCGGTCAGCCTTCGATTCGCAGCTGTCCAGACGGGCGTTAAGGTACAAATCTAAATTCGGTTCGCGCTCGCACCACTCGCGCAGGATCAGATCCCAAATTCGTCGATTGTCGGCGTGCGGCGATCGGACGGCGTACTCCATCAGCAGTTCTTCAAGAATCCCTCCCTCGCGCGCCATTCGATTGTGCCACATCGAAGCGGCACCGTGCGGTGGAACCAAGGCAAAACTACTCGAGTTACCTCCGAGAATCGGTCGTTGTTCTGTCAGTGACACATTGATGCCGCTACGCGCCGCCGTGATCGCGGCACACACGCCCGGGATTCCGCCACCACAAACAACCAGGTCGTACGAGAGGTTTTTCTTATCCATCAATTGCCGTTCAAAGATGTGGTTGGCCAATTTCTAGTTGGCTGACGTCGCTCGCGCGGGCCAGTGTACCCGCTGATGACTCTTCTGAGAAGCAGGTTACCCTGGGCCTCAAGCATGCCGATTAGGACGCGGGTAGATTCCTTGCCCATCGCGCACGCGGATTGTCGGGAAAGCCAGTTTCCGGAAAACGACTTTTGAAAATAAAAATACTCCCGTCAATTTTGAATCGACGGGAGCATGCGCTCATTGTTTCAAGTTGCAATCAGGTTGGATCAGCAATCCTAGCGATCGGGTTAATATCCACCACAACCGCTGCGACGCCCATGCCAGCCCCATGACCGCGTGTTGTACTGCGGGTACGACGGCGTGTACAAGCGGCGCGGGCGGCTATAGTTCTGCGTTGGATATGAATAGACCGGAGCAGAATACACTGTCGGCGGTGCCGAGTAAGTTTGAACGGGAGCTGAATAAGTTGTTGGCGGTGCAACGTAACTCTGGGCAGGCATCGAATAAATTGGCGAATGAGACATATGAGTTTGGGATGGCATCGCAGGCATAGCCATTCGTGTCGATGAACCCATCGCCGGCGCAGCCATTGTCGTAGGCGAGCTCATCGACGGCACAGCCATTCTCGTGCACACCCAGATGGCGTGATGGGAACAATCCGAAGGCAGCCGCCATAATGTTCTGCACTTGTTCACGCCCCGGTGCTGAATCTATAAAGCCTGCCAGTCGGATAAAGTCAGCACGGCGAG
>CALCJM010000019.1 GCA_937967505.1 uncultured Pirellulaceae bacterium
AGGGTTTCAACAATAAAGTAAAACTGGTTACCAGAAAGTCCTATGGGCTAAGAACCCAAAATGCCTATGAAACCACGCTATATCACAATTTAGGCGCGCTACCTGAACCAGAATTCACCCACAAATTCTTCTGACGAGGCAAGAAAAAAAGGAAACCGCCCTCCACACAGAGGGCGGCATCGATAGGCAGCGACTATCTGGAACACCTCCGAAAGACTCAGATGTGGCGTGCTATCGTCTTTGGGCTACCGCTTGCGTTTGCCCTTCAACCGGATATCTCCGTCATGCAGCATGCAGGCGACGAGTCCACCGAAACATACAAGAAAGACGACGATGGATTTGGTCAGCAGCCCGATGACGGTGGCGATTAGCGCCGACACGCCTATGAAGAATTGGTTGAGCTTGATGCGTGCGCTCACAAACACTCCTTTCGTCTGTTAGGAAAAAAATAGAATCCGCTTAACTTGGTGATAGCTCGGAACTGAGCAAGTTAAGCGTGAGATCGTTGTCGAGCGGTAAGCCCCGGATCCAACGAGTAAACTGATGCACCATCAGTGATGCTGCCATGTTGGCCGCGTAGGTTGTGCTACGGGACGTGCATTAGCCCATTTGAGCGTCGCCCTGCGAGAACAGCGTTTGCTGATAGGCATCGCGTGAATCCCTGTCAGTAGCGGTTAGAAATCGCATCACCTCACCCAGCATCCTGCCATCTGCCCAAAACTCGAAGAAGCTTTTTACCGTGGTGCCGGTTTCAACTTCGGCATAGTCAGCGAAGCCAGCACCATCGTTATTAATAAATAGAATCTTGATCATGGGTAATCCTCTGAGGGGTAGGGGCGGCGACATAAACGGTCGATTGCTCTCCTGCCTGAGAAACTTCTAAGACATCGTCTGCACTGCCATCAGGCAGCTAAAACAGACGATGATGATCAGGCCAACCACAACGGGCCAGCTCACGAAGAAAGAACAAATCAGGCAAGAGGCCAGCAGAGCGGCTGCTGGCTTATGTAGGCCAAGTTGGGTTGCTTTGGAAAGAAAGTCTGTAATGGATTGGCTCCTTGTTTGGTTGTTGGTTAAGCGGCGACCTCATGAAACGGTCGCACTGCGGTATTGCCGGCTGGACCATCCCAGTCCAGCACTTGCGCGGGTTGGCAATCACAATCGGGATCAAAGAACTCAACTGCAGGGTCGAGAAGACTGAAGCCAAGATCGCGCACGTCTTGAATGTCTGCGTCCATTGCACGTGCTACGGCGCGGTCGATTTGAGATTGGGTCATAGGTCACTCCTGAAAGAAAGCGACTGCCCCAACGCTGGAACGGTCGCGTTGGTAAAACAAGTCCGCTCCGCACACGCAGAGCAATGGAAAGAATGATTGGGCGACTACGGCTCGGCCAACACTTCTGCCGATGCAGTTTGTGTCAGCCAGTTAGCACGTAGCCATTGAACTTCTGCCGCGAGGACGTCTGTTCGTTTATCAAACGGGCCAAGCGTCGGCCCGCTTACCGGTGTTAGATCTGCGATCCAGCGTCCCGTCGAATCGGGCTCGACATGGGAAGCCCGTGCAATCTGCGGTACGCCCAACACATGTAGCCGAATCGATTCGTCATAGATACAACGCACCGTCCCACCAGCGTCAATGATCAGTTCCATAGTCACTGCTCACTTCCGTCTGGACGGGACTTGCGAATCAGATTGCGACGTGGACGATCCACCAGCATCTGATCCAGAGAGCTCTGCACGGTAGAGAGATTGGTGGACAAACTCCGGCGATGCGACTGGCTGTTCCGCAGTCCGCCGGGATCAACGCCAGTGACCAATTGCTCGCAACGTCCCACCAGTTCGTCCAGTTCCGCGTTGGAACCAACGTTCAGGGACCGGAAACGGGTGAAGAATTCGTTCAGATTCGTCACGGCAGAATCGCGGAAGATCTTGGGCCGACCGTCCTCCTGACCGGACAGCCGCTCGGCCAAGTGGTTGACCAGACGATCCAACTCCTCCAAGAACGTCTGTTCCGCCATCTCAACCGCTCGATCGAATCGCGCCGACACCTGACGAGACTGCTCCTCATACAGTTCGGGGTTGAGCCGACGCAGATACTCCGGCGGGTCGACGCTGGGGAAGTCCCATGACACCTGAAACTCCTCATCCAATACGCTTGGATAATCGTCCAGATCAAATAATGACCCCAGACGAGCACGCGCCGCTTCCTTGATTTCGGCGTAGTGATCGCTGAGCATCCGTACAGAAGCTTCCAGCCGCTCCCGATAGCCGCCCAGTGCCGAGTCAAACTCTTCGATTTGCACTTGCTTGATAAGGCGGATGCCCGGTTCGGGAAAGGCCAGCGAATGGTCTTTCCAGTACTTCGTGATCTGGCTTTTCAGCGCTGTCAGTGCCTTGTAGGAATCGTGCTTGGCATCGATTAGTTTCTTACTGGCCGAGATTGAGTTGCCCTCAGCATCGAAAGACTCGACAGCCTGTGACTTTTGATCGGGCGAAAGCGTTTTAGTAGTGCCCAGCCATTTGAATTTGATCCTGACAGCGGCAAAGCTTTGCCGCAGCCGAGTTGTGGCGATGTTTTGATTTGTCGTAGGAGATTCAAAGTCAGGCTCGGTTTGATCGCGTAGAGCGTGCGTTACGGTACTCATGCAAAGTCCTCTTATTTTGGATGATACGGAACAAGGCCAACGGAATACCCCGTTGGCCTTATCGATTGGTGAAGTAAAAATCGCGGTTTGAGAGGTGGTCGCTAGAACAAAGTGATCATCGCCATGTACAGCTCACCAATGCCGGTGAAAACAAACAGGCCACCCAGCACAAAACAAACGCCGATCATGGCATAAGTCAGTGGCGTGGATTTATCATCAGGTCTTTTCATCTTCTGCATCCGGCAGATGCCGGGGTAAAGACAGATCATGCCCAAGCACAGATGGACAAGGGACATGATCAAGAAAGGCAAAAAGGACATAGGCTGCGGCTCCTTCGGATAGGGGTTGAAATGTTTGGGTTGAATTGCCGCAAAGTGATACTTATCGTCCGTGGCCGCTTTTAGGCGGCGTGATGACGATAAGTCACATGGCAAAGCAAGCCATACTTGAGAAATTTGGTCAGCGTGTGCGAGCACTGCGTCAGGAAGCAGGCTGGTCGCAGGAGGCGTTTGCTGACCATTGTGAAATGGACCGGACCTACATCGGCGGTATCGAGCGTAGCGAACGCAATCTGGCGTTACGCAACATTGAGAAGATCGCGGTGTCGTTGGAACTGACGCTCGCTGAGCTAATGGAAGGGCTATAGATCCGGCCGCCTCTGTCGGCGCTTCCAAGTGCTAATTTGCCGGGACCAGCACAGACACAGGCACAACACGATCGGCCTGATAGCTCTGATCTGAGAAAGCTCGTGCAGAGTACAGTTCGGCAGATTCGAGTTCGTTTGAGCCCAGTCTTTTGTACGCGCACAACAAATCTAGGTTTGAGAACGTTTGCCGAGTCGATGGAATGTCTGCTGCCGTCACACCAAGCTGCCGCGCCCTCTAGTCAAGGTAGTGCAACAGGACATCTTCGCCGAACGAGGTCATTTCCTCATGAAAAAATTGCAATGCCGCTCGTACGATGGCCAGATCTTTTTCTGTAATCACAGCGTCTCCTTTCCGACGTGGTCAGTTTTGATCAATTGAGCGACGGACTGGTTTTCACCTTCCGGCGCGATTTTGGTTTCTTTCCGTTGCTGCTGCTGTAGATACCACCTTTCTGAGCATCAATGCACCGACCTCCAGCCCATTTCCTGAGCCGATCGATTGACTCTTGCGCGGTCGCGGCTACAGGAACGACGTTAAGTGCAGCGTGTTTCAGCGGCACATCCAACAAAGCCGCCAGTCGGCAACAGGCTTTGATCTCCGCACCCGTCCAAGATGCGTCTTTGGGTTTGGTTTGATTCGGATCAAGCTCGTATAGCCCGATGTACTGGTCCCAGATCATTTGACGCTCATCAGCAGAAGGCAAATCCACAAAGAATACCGAATCAAACCTTTCCGCCCGAGCGAATTCAGGCGGGAGCTTTTGCACATCGTTTGCCGTGCAAACGACAAAAGAGTCGCTTTGGCGGTCATTGAGCCAAGTCAGCAGTGTCCCAAACATTCGGGCAGATACACCCGAGTCACCCGCACCACCGCCCGTTGCACCACCGAGCGCCTTGTCGGCTTCATCAAGTAGCACCACGGACTTACCCATGGCGTCGATGATTTTCAGGGCTTGCCGAGTTCGTTGCTCCGTTTGACCGACCAGCGAACCCATCAGCGATCCGACGTCCAGCAGGATCACCGGTCGTCCGGTCTCGTTGCCCAGTGCTTTGCAGATCTGCGATTTCCCGCAACCGGGAGGGCTGAGTAGCATGACACCCTTGGCAGTAAGGCTGTCGGTAGATCGGGTCAATGCCCTTTTGCAAAATGACTTTAGAGCATCGAGTCCTCCCAACCCCGCAAAACTTGCGTCGCCTCGGTAGAGTTCGAGGCCTGATTTCCGCAGAGCCTGAACCTTGAGTTCCCAGATTGTTTCAGGCGTCAGCTTGCCATGGCGGACTAAAGACAGACTGAACGCATTCTCAGCCTCCAGCCGTGTCAGTCCGGCGGCCGCATCAAGCACCGTCGCCAAATCGCCTTCCCCCGGCAGTTCTCCTTGTTCGGTAGCGATCTGCCGCGCGATTGCCTCCAGTTGTTCTGCATCGGGCAGTGCATGCTCGACAACCACAAACAGTTTCTCCAGTTCCGGTGGCAGTTCAACGACAGGGGCCAGAATAACGATAATAGATCGCGTCTGTTTTCCAGCGTGCGTCTGCGTAGCCAAAGCTTGCACGATCTCGGCTGACCCGAGGTAACGGTGGTAGTTCTCAAGCACAACAATCGAAGGCGACTCATTGTTCACCGCAGAACTATTCATCGACGTAGCGGCTTTAACCGCAGCCAATGGATCGGAGGCGGTCGTCGTTTCAGACTCCTCGCTCCCTGCCCGCAGCCCACGATCGATATCCCACGTCGCCAGTTGCCATTGTTGATTGCTACACAGCGTACGAATGTCAGCGATCGCTTCCTGTGGCTCATGCGACTGGATCCATATCGCCGTAAAGCAACCTTCGACGTATTCCTTGAGCTTATTGGTAAGTTTCGTCATCTAATCTCCCATGTTTGATTTGTGTTATGCCGCTGCGCAAACAACCAGTAACCGGTTATTAAATCTAGCCCGGCCTAAAACCCTCTCGTGTTCTCTCAGTATGATGCTGCGATGTGGTATAGAATGCAGGCGTTGTTCGTTGACTGACCTGTTCCCCCAACGCCTCCTCGATAAACCTGCTCGCCTGCCGACACACGTTGCCGGAGAACCCTTTGGTCTCCACTTGGCTTCGACCTTTGGTGTCGACGATGATTTCGATACGTTTCAAGTTGCACCTCCCACGCTGACCGTTAGTTTGATAGCCCCGTTGTCGAGCCGTTGCTCGACGACCGAGTGACCTTTCCGCCGAGCCTCAATCTTCGCCTTCTCGACGGCGTAACCCTGCAGAAACTGATCGAGAAACTCTTGCGATCCCCACCGACCTTCATAATTGTCGTAACGAAGCTGCCCAGACTCGGTGTCCGCCACCACCGGGTACTTCCAATGCGGCAGCTCGATTCCCAATCCAGTCTCTTCAGACGAATACAACTGAAAAGTCCCTCGTGTCGCACGAGGTAAATGAAGCCGAGCACAAGCAGCTTGAACTGCTGCCTCGTCGCGTACTTCGGTTTTGATTTCAACTATGTGACTCATCCTCTAACTCCTTAATAAGAATCTCAGTAACAATTGTTAGTCTGACTAGCGCATGAAAAATGCCCACGATGCTTCGCGAACAGCTAAGTTTCTTCCATCTATTTTGACGCGTTTATCGCTGTTATTTAGGTGTTTTGCGACCGTAGTGGCAGCGTTCTGCTTTGTCGTCGTCACATCTAGGTGCTTTGCCAGGGGGATTCAATTCGGTTTGCATTTGCAGCTTTTTAAAGCAGGCTTTCATCCAAATTTCAATAATCGCCTTGGTGATTGATTTGTCTTTCATTCGCTAACTCCAAAAAAAACTCCGAGCAGTTTATGCTCGGAGTATGAAAATAAAATTGTGGCTGGTGTCGCTAATCTTGTGGATGCTTCGTCGTCTCAGACCCTTCGAGAGGCAGAAACCTAAATCGAGGATTTCGAACCCGTTTGAAATTTTCCCGAACCTGATCCGCTGAAATTATGGGCACCCAAGGCGAATTGAGCTCGTTGGCTAGCATTAGGCGATGAAGCTTCATGGCATAGCCCACCTCGGCTTTCGTGACCGCGAGTTTGTTGGCTACTACCGCATGCGTCATTCCAGCTTCTACCATCGCGACCGCATCTTCGAGGATGACCACGCGATGAGGTGGTTTGAACATATCGACCGATCCGTCAAATTCCAGAATAGGAACTTCGGCGTGCGATTCATTAAGCAAAGCTGCCAGGGAAACTTTAAAGATCAGACGTGGTTGTACACGCCCCCCATCGACCAACTTGTATGGCAACACCCAAAAGTCAGAGACTACCTTCCTCATCAGGTCACCAAACTCAACAGAATCGATTGCCAGATCAGAAAATGAAGTTTGTGCAACATTCTTGATGCGGCCCAGCGAGGGTATCTCTGGCCGACTGGCCAGAGATCACTTAGTCGCCGCAACTTTGTCTTCTAGGTCTAACTTCTCAGCCTCAAGCTCTTTGATCCTTTCCAAAATCGAATCGCTTACGCCGATTCTATCCAAAGCTTCGATTTGATTGGCGAGCTTGCGCTTCGTGGCGACCAGCTGTTTTCCAAGTGATTCGACCTCCCCATTTTTGCTGGCTGAGAATGCCACCCGCTGACGCTCGTATTCGGCCGCCCAAGCGTCGTCGAAGCCCTCAAGGCTTTCAATGATTTGCTGAATTCGTTCAGAGACTGCTTTTGCAACATCAGGGCCGCAAATTGTCATCCCATTCCAGCATTCATGCGTACGTGCACCCTTGCACATTAGCCGAAGCGTCTTGCCGTGGCCACCGTAAACGTACAACCGTCCGCACACACCACATCGAATATGTTGCCCGGGAAACCGTGTGTGACGCTTTGGGATTCCGGACCGCGGGTCGTTTTGCTCGGTCTCCGATCGTTTGTATCTGGCATTACGTTTTTTTAACATGCGAATAACTCGATCGTAACGCTCCGGTTCGATAAATGCCAAATGTTCAACAACTCGTGAAAGCTGGTGCCCGGGAGGGGCTTTCTCAGTTTTGGATCGCCCCGTTCTGTTGACGCGCACTGCGACGCGCTTGTTGCGAACACGTTCACCCTTCAACAGCGGGTTGAAAGTCAATCGGCCGACCATCGTCCCATCCCAAGTGTCGCTTCTGCAGTAAGGGCTCGTAGGGACATTGTTGACGTTAAGCCAGTCCGCGACTTGCCGATAGTTGCATCCATCCTCAAGCATGGTGAACCACTGGTCATAAATTGCCTCAGCCTCAGGTAGCTTGGACACCTCGGCATCCGTCGCTTTCGCGTGCGGTTTGTGGTATCCATAGATTTGGCACTGGAAAATTTGTCCCTGCTGAAAACGATTTCGGAGCGAGCGCTTAATTCTCGCCGACGTGTCCTTACAAAATGACTCATTTTTGAAAGAAGCGAAGATGGAAGCCTGTTTCCAGTTTGACTCGGCAGTGTCTACGGAATCGTTAATTGCGATGACTCTGGTTTTTGAGTCTTCTGCTTGTTCGCAGAAGATGATCGCGTAGATGCGTCGACTGATGCGGCCAAGATCTTCAGCGATCACCAGATCGTACACGCCGGATTCGACCATCTGCGCCAGCTCAGTGAGCGCTGAGCTGTCGAGGATCTGGCCACTACCACGGCTTGAGACGACACTAAGATCGTACCTTCCCGGTCCTAGTGTTCGATCAAGATGATCCTCGTAGTATGCCTTTTGATCTTCCAATGACCGCTCATCCTGATGCTCGGTCGAAATTCTTGCCACGCCGATGACACGGAATTTCATTCCGTTTTTTGGCTTCGAATAGTCAATATTCATCTTAGTCTCCGTTAAGGTAAGGAGACCACGACGTTTGTCACAATGTGCCAAAATCAATGTCCTAATCTGACTAAAGATGGCCAAACGTGGCCACAGCTGACTAAACCTAAAAACGTTGCCGACTCGGCATTTACCGAGTAGACTCATGTTTTCAGGTACTTTGCAAATCGTAAGGCAAGGTGTCGTAAAAACCTTCCGTTGGACGCCGCAGGTGATCTCTGATTCCGACCGTGATGAACTGAACCTACTCGCAACACGTCACGGTTTCACTGGTGTTGGCTGCGAGGTGCGCGAAATCGCCGACCATCTGCTGAATTCTGGTGTCGACAGTGATGACCTCGTCACGATCTACCTAGCTGATGCTGATGATCGCGATACAATCATCCCCGCATTTGAACGCTTCCTACAAACTTGCGGCATCGCAATTCCGGATCGTGACACTGCTGTTTGGCGAGTACTCGAACATCACATCGGCTTGATCGCCAGTCGCGCTGGCAACCCACGCGACCTGTGCCGCAGGATGGTTGACGAGGTCTATTATCAATACGACTTCCGATGCAATGAATATGCTGGAGACTCACATGGTATTCATCATCTTATTGGCAATTTCTTTGGATTCGACGACTTGATGGATCGACCGAACGAGGTTTCCTGCAATGGCAAGTACGGCACCGACGCCATCGTCGAACTGGAAAACGAACTCGTTAATGCAGCAATTGCGTGGATGGATGAATTCAGAGGCCGCGCCAACTCGTAGTTCTAGCGGCGTCCAACATGGTTTTTACACAAACCCGAGGCTTCGTTGTTGGAGCATCATTTGATTTGCCACGTCACTCGCTTCGGTGCCGCGCATTTTGGCTTGCGATGCCGCGGACACCACCTCTTTGGCAACGTGGCATCTTTTGGGTAAACTGTTTGATATTGCGACGCTTGTTGGCTTCGGTGAGAAGCAGTGTCGTAAAAACCTTCCGTTGGCCGACACTAGGTATTCCCAATGCCCATATCTCTCAATCTTGACGACGACCAATCGAAACGTCTTCAGGAGCGTGCTCGCGAACTTGGCGTTGACGCGCGCGATCTCGCGAAGGCCGCCGTTAACGATCTGCTTGCACGTCCCGCCGATGACTTCGACCGTGCCGCGAAATCCGTTCTCGACAAGAACCGCGAACTTTACCGTCGGCTCGGGTGATGCGTTACCTTACCCTATCAGAGTTGCTGGAACTCCACCGCCGTATCATTGTGCAATCGGGCGGTGCGGACGGTGTGCGCGATCTCGCTGGCGTCGCGTCTGCCGTGGTTCAACCGCAAATGACGTTTGGCGGCAATGAACTCTATCCAGCGCTGACCGACAAAGCGGCGGCATTGTGCTTTTCACTGGTAATGAACCATCCGTTTGTCGATGGCAACAAGCGGATCGGCCATGCCGCGATGGAGACGTTTCTGGTTCTCAATGGACATGAGCTTGTTGCTGACGTTGACGATGCCGAATCTATATTCCTTAAGCTCGCCGCAGGGGGTGTCGAGCGAGATAAATTTATCGCATGGGTCGCAGCGAATCTTGCCCCGATACCTGACTGATTCGCAAGCTCCGTGTCTGCCAACATGGCTTTCGGCCGGCTTCATGAGTGAATTCCATTTGGACTGAACCTTCCGTTTTCAGCCGTTCGATTGGAACGTCTTTCAGCACTTTGCCCTCGGTTTCCAACCACTCCTCTCCCCCCGGGTCGCATTCGGTCGGGGATGTCTCGTCAAAGTTTCAGAGAATGTCCGCTATCGTCTCCACATGGCAATCGTTGATACGCCCTCATCAATTTCGTCTGGCGTCCCAAACAATTCCGTCGCAACCGTCTTTTCTAGCTCACGATCATAGTCGTAAACAAAAATGATTCCTCCATCCTTTACCAGCATCCTGGCATGCAGGAGAGCGCTAACTCGCCCGGGAGAATTTGCAGAATGACCACAGGGCCCATTTACCAGAACGAGATCGTACCGAGCTTGCTCGATTTCAGGAGGTAGTGTGTTTAGCACTTGCTTCTGCAAGTCATTCTGCCAAGATTCAACCTTTGTCGAGTAATTGACATTGTACATTCGCAAAGCTTGATTATCCGGAAGTTCGAATATCCTACGGTAGGCCTTTTTCCCATGAAGTACAAAGGTCGCATCGGTGACCCTCGACCACATCAGGGGCGATTCCCCGGCTGCAAAAAGCAGGGTCTTGCCGTTTATTTTGTCTCCTGATTGCCGAATAATCCATTCGGCCTGCTGGAGCTTCATCAGGCACCCATCGCCGTACACTTTTCTGGCGAGTTGTATTTTTGATTCGTTAACTATCATGGCTATGTATTTGGTTTGCGGAATTGAATATTGGTTGGCACGATTTCACACCACTGCCGGAATGTTACTCAACCACCGATGGCGAGGGGAACAAAGACTCTAGGGCGGCGTGTGTTCCGCTGGTCCAGGATTTGCTGGTATGATTCAAGTAAATTTTACCCTCGCATAATTTAAGAAGGTCTTCCCCCGAATGGTCTTTCGTTTTCAAACGCACACGATAAGGCTGGATGGGAAAAGGGCGGTCGGTTCGCCGAATCGCATTATCAAACAAGATTGTGCAGACCAGAGGCTCTTCAAGTGCGTTGTAGCTTTCAATAATTACCTTGAGATCATCTTTAAAATAGAGTTTTGGTGTATGGGTGGAATAGTCGGAAACATAGTGGATGCCATGCGCAAAAAGCTTTAACGCCGTGGCGCGTTTCTGTTTGAGATAGCCATCTTTGGGATTCCATGGATGTACCCAATCTGGAGTTAACGGCCGATCATTGACCCACCTTCGGTTTAGATCATAGTAGGTGACTTTATCTACGAAATAAATGTCGTCCTGCATTGCCACAAAACGATCGTTGATTTGCGATGCTTGAGTTGCGATGTGATAGAGTTTTTTTGCTCGATCCAACCGCGCCCGGCCCTTTACACTTGGTATTCTGGGAAGTGCGATATGCAATCCGCGGTACCAAGACGGGCGATCTCCAATAACCCAGATCCGCGCTTGCCCAACGTAGTTCTTCAAAACACTTCTAATTGAGAAACGTAATTCTTCACCGCCTTCCTGAGAGTGAATATAAAGATAAACAAAATCAAGTGGCGGTCCAAGAAATGGATTGCGATTTGCAGCGGTCGTTGAATCGACAATATCTTCTTCTCTGCAATCTTCACATGGTCCGCCGATCATTCTGTCCGTAAGATTCATTTTGCTGTTCCAAAAAATACTAAGGGCTGTCTAACTACTACTTGCCGCCCTGATAGAGATCCGTGACATGCAATCACAGAATTTCCTGGAACAATCTTGCCGATCAGCAGCCGTGCTTAGGCGATTGGCAGTTGAAAGCTTAGCGTTGGCGATGCCGCCAGCTTCGCTCCGACGCTCTCAACATCGCCAACGGATGGTAAATTCCTAACTGCCAGTCGCCTTGTCCGCAATGACGTAGTTGTTTTCAACATCCCGGAAATGAATGTGGTAGACGGCTCGTGGAGAACGATTGGTCCAACGCTTCCGGTTCGCAGCGGCAATTCGATTCTGCTGTATTGACGCTGACAAATCACTTGGATCAACTTCTTGATTCTCGGTTCGTTTGCGGTCAGAGTGTGGCAAATGAAACAGCTTGCCGCGTTCAAAGTGTTTATACTTCAATCCCGCCGATTGCAGGCGCGAGTAAAAATCATCATCTTCCCAGCCATAGGTTTTAAAACGTTCGTCGTACCCTCCCACCCGCCAAAAGTCGCTCGCTGAAAATGCGACCGAGCCATTTAAATGCCGGTCATTTGCAGTTTGTGCCTGTCTCCAGTCTCCGGCAATAAAACGTAAGCGTACAGCAGCACGGTTGTTGACGTGCGGGGTATTTTAAGTGATTTCCTTCAGGAGATCCCGATGCCAAGAATTTCCCAATCGCAACGAATCCAACTCTGGCGCGACCGTCTGCAGCGTTTCAGTCGGGCAAATC
>CALCJM010000020.1 GCA_937967505.1 uncultured Pirellulaceae bacterium
CAACGCGCAGCGTTATTGCGCCGACCCACCACCATGCCGACGGGCTGACGATGGGTCAGGATTCCGCAAATGCGAAACCCGAACGACCCATCCTACAATCCACCGCCCCCGTCACTGACAGCGACACCTTCACCTACGACGCCGTTCACCAAATGCGATCCGCCACCAGCACTCGCTACGGCAACACGGTTGTCACTGTCCCTGAAGATTAGCGGTTTGCTGAACCCGAAGTGTGGCGCAGCAAGAAAATTAAGGTACGTGGCTGTAGTGGTTTCTTACAAATCATTGACTCTAAAAACGGTGTCGTGGTACAGCAAAACTAGGTTTGAAGAGGTCCAAGAGTGGCCGTAGCCTAGCACTGTCACTTGACATGTCGGTTGAGAGAAGAGAGACAGCCTAACCGCCGACAGGAAATAGCTCGGTCAGCACCTTGATCGCATCCGGCCATGCGCTGGCCGCTGCATAAAAATCGACTTTCATGATTTTCAAATTGTCGCTGCCAGGCAGGCGCGATGTTTGCCGCACGTCATTGGCCAGCGGGATCTGGGCGCTTCCACCCGCGGCCAGCCGTCGCTCAATGTCCGCCCTCAATAGCCGGTCCAGCACCAGTCTGGCGGCTGTCGGGTTAGGGCTGTTTTTTATCAAACACACCGTGTTGGGAATCAGCAACGCACCGTCCAGAGATCTCTCAAAGTCGCCGCGCGCGTGCGCCGACTGGTCGGGAAATACAATCGTTACCGGCCGGCCTTTCTCGATTTCAACCATCGCGTCGTCGGTATCGGTCAGTCCAAACAAGAACTGACCCGCAGCTACTTTCTCAGCCACCTGTTTGTTTCCACCCTGAATAATGCAGTTGTCGGCCAACCTCGAGTAAAAAACTTTCGCCTGTTCTGCCCCCATCTGATCAAACAATACTGCGGCATGGGTTGCCGAAGTGCCAAACAAGGGTCGCGCGAGGGTGCATTGTCGGGAATATTTCGGATCTGCAAGATCTGCGACAGATGCTGGACGTTGGACCGGCTCAGGCATCAGATCGGTATTCACGATCAATACCCTGCACCTAGCGGCGAAACCGAACCAGTGATGGGTGCCTGAGCGAAAAGATTCCGTAAACCGGTGGGCCTCCGGAGATTCGTAGGATTCCAGTAAGCCCATCCGCTCCAGACGGATCGTGTGCAGGATCTCGTTGTTCCAAAATATATCGGCCCGTGGCCGCTTCGAATTCAGAATGATCTCGTTGGTCAACCCAACCGTCTTGTTGGATTCGATGTCAAATTTTTTGCGGAGGGGAATGTTTAGTTCGGCACTGACATCGTCAAGGATACTTTCGGAGAATTCCCGATCGAGAGCCGACAGGATGACAACTTCGTTTTCCTGTTTACTGATACAGCCCGTCAACAGAAGCGTGGCAAACAGAACGAAGGAGTGTGCCACGCGCACGTAGTTGGGACATCCATGTCCGAACAGGCCGCTCCTCCTCCAAGGAACAGAAAGGAAGAAGCTCTCCTCTGACAGTTGCATCCAATCCCACAACCATCTCAAGCCGGTACGGCAAATCGGATCTCCAACAGCACTCCTACCCATCGTCGGCGCTCATTCCCAGTTGTTTCATTTTGCGATACAGGTTGGATCGATGCAGTCCCATATTGGCAGCCGCTTCGGTCATGTTGCCTTGCGCGTTGTCAATCTGGCGTTGAATGTAGTCTACCTGAAACTCCTGCGTCGCATCACTTAATGAAAGGCTTAACGGGATCGCGGATTCTTCGAGTGCCGGTGCGCTGATAAAGGCCAGATCACCCGGACTGACGGTATCGCCATCTGACAGGTAGGCGATGCGTTCCATCATGTTTCGCAATTCACGCACATTCCCAGGCCAACGGTGCCCCAATAACTGCTTCCTTGCACTGGCGGAAATTGCGGGTGTCTCCCGCCTAGCCTTTTTACAAAAACCGTCCAGAAAATGCTTGGCCAACAACAACACATCTTCGCCGCGACTTCGTAACGGCGGCAGTTCGATCGTGACGACGTTCAACCGGAAGAACAGATCTTCCCGAAATTTTTTGTCGCGCACCAGTTCAGCCAAGTTCTGGTTAGTGGCAGCCACGACGCGCGCCGATGTCGGAATCGGCACACTACCGCCGACGCGCACGACAACCTTTTCTTCCAACACACGCAGTAATTTGGCTTGTCCGCCAAGGCTCATGTCTCCGATTTCATCCAGAAACAGCGTGCCGCCATCGGCCAGTTCAAATTTGCCCTCGCGCGCCTGATGGGCATCGGTGAACGCACCTTTTTCATGACCAAACAGCTCGCTTTCGAGCAGCGTTTCGCTGATCGCGGCGCAATTCACCGCCACCATCACCTCACCCCGCCGACTGCTCAGATAGTGCACCAGCTGCGCGACCACTTCTTTTCCCGTACCGTTTTCGCCAGTGATCAGAATCGACAGTTCCGTATCGGCCACTCTTTGGATTGTCTTTTTCAGACTCTCGATTTCGGCACAGTTTCCAATCAGCGCCACTCCGTCAGCCGCCTCGTCAGCGACTTTGGTTTTTGTGGTAACCAGATGCTCGACGTGCAACGTGTTCTCGATCGCCACTGAAGCGTGATGTGCCAACTCAATCAGCGCTTCCTGGTCCGCCAAGGTAAAATTTCCTGACAGGCGGTTGATGACTTCAAACGCACCAATCGTTTGTTGTTGCGAATTAACCATCGGTACACACAGCAAGGTCGTTGTTTGAAAACCCAGTTGTTGATCGATATCGCGATTGATTTGTTGCTGTTCATCGGAGATGTCTTCATCGACACGGATGGGCTCTCCGGAGGTCATGACTTTGCCAACGACTCCCGCGCCGGCAGGAATGCGTAGCATGCCGTCTTCCACTCCTAATGCAGGTTTGCCGATCAAACTTTCGCCGGATGCGTCGGCAAGGAAAATGGTCGCGCGTTCTGCCCCGATCAGCCGCGTAGAGGCTTCAGCAATTTGAACCAGCAGTTCATCGGTTTCGCGCGACTGGTTCCAGAGCGCCGTCATTTCCAGGATCGCTTCCAGTTGGGTGCTGCGACGCGCTGTCCGCAGCCGTGTCTGATGTCCAAGATCAGCCAGTTCAAGGGCGGCGGTGAGCGATTCCAATTCTTCTGCCGGCAGCGCGCTGGCTGTTTTGATGGCCAGCAATCTGCCCGCAGTGTTGGGACGACTCAAAGGAGCGGCCGACCAATTTTCACTCGTCTGAACAGATTCGGCATCGAGGGTTTCTGACAGCAGTTCCCGGGGTGGTGCTTCTTTACCCATCAACGCCAGCGTCCTCCATTGCCCCTTGACGCCCTGCATCACAGCGACCGAAGATGCCTTGAGCTCCCCGCTGATATGTTCAACGGCAGCGTCCAGGAATGTCTCGTCGTCTCTTTTTTTGATGGACAGCAGCACCAGAGACGGGAAGAGGCCCAATCCCAACTTACCCTGATTGATACGTTGAGTCTGTTCAGATGATGCCATAAAAAATTCGCTCGATTTCATAATCTGGAAGCTCTCTGCAAGTCCCCAACCGTGCGCTGATCTCCAGACGCAATTTGGAATAGACATCAGAGTAGTCATTTTGATATCAGGGGGCAATGATACGTGGCGGCAGTTGTGGTAAGTTATGGCTTCTTGAAAGGCGCTTAAAAAAGGCTTCCTGATGCAAGTCACCGGAGCCAAGTCACTGAATTCATAGAACAAAAGCAAAGCCATCGGCCGTCTGGTGACGGCAGCCAAGTGTTTCCCAACCGGGGCAACACGGGCAGCGAGGCTGAAACGATAAAAACCAGAAGGAACCAACCATGGGTATGTTTGACGGTAAAAAAGGTCTGATTCTTGGCGTTGCGAACGATCGCTCTATCGCTTGGGCAATTGCAGAAAAAATCATGGCCGAAGGTGGCGAGTGCGGTTTTACGCACCTGCCTGACCGCGAAGACGACGACAAAAAAAAGAACCGTCGGCGAGTGCAGAAGTGTTTTGACAAATCCGCCAATGCCGACAAAGCCAAATTTCTGGTCCCGCTGAACGTCCAGGACGATGCCCAGATCGCCGAGGTAATGAAAAAAGCCGAGGATGAGTTTGGTCAGATCGACTTCCTGCTGCATTCGATCGCATTCGCCGATCGGGCCGATCTTACGCGCGATACCGTCGAAACCAGTCGCGCCGGTTTTCAGATGGCGATGGAGATCAGTTGTTACAGCCTGATCGCGGTCACCAACGCAGCGCGTCCGATTCTGTCCACCAATTCGTCGGTTGCCTGTATGACCTATTTTGGCGGCGAAAAATGTGTGCCGGGCTACAACGTGATGGGCATCTGCAAGGCAGCGCTGGACGCCACAATGCGTTACCTGGCCTACGACCTTGGTCCTGACGGAATCCGCGTCAACGCGCTGAGCGCCGGTCCGCTAAAAACGCTCGCCGGGAGCGCCGCTGGCGTGGGCGAAATGCTGAAGATGTACGAACACGTTGCTCCGATGAGCCGCAACGTGACGCACGAAGAGGTCGGAAATTCGGGCGCATTTCTGCTGTCCGATTTATCCAACGGCATCACGGGTGAAATCCTGCACATCGATGCGGGTTACAACGCGATGGGTTCGCCCGGACGATTGACCAATATGCTGGCGCAAGGCTGATTTTGGTTGGCATAGCGACCGTCGCCAGACAATGGAAGGGGCAGAGAGAAATTTGCCCCGACTGAATTTGCTTGGTCGAATTTGCTCCACGGACGACTCCACGCTCTGGCGAGCGTAGCCACGTTTTAACGACGGTTGTTGAAGAATCCTGCCCGGTGCAGGAAGTAGATTAGTGTCAGGAACGCGGTTACAAATGCGGCCACGTAGGTCATCGCGGCGGCGGTCAAAACCTTGTCAATGCCCACTCGTTCCTGAGGCGTCACGATTCCAGCCTCGACCACCAATTGTTTGGCACGATTACTGGCGTTGAATTCCACCGGCAGGGTTACCAGTTGGAACAGTAACAACAGCGTGTACAGTCCGGCTCCAATCAGAAATACGACTTGACCGAAAACACCAGCCACGGCAATCAATGCCAGTCCGACCATCATTGCGGTGGTCCCGAATTTGGTCCCAATGTTGGCTGCCGGCACGATCATGCTGCGCCACTTCAGCGGAAAATAGCCCGTCGCATGTTGAATCGCGTGCCCTGCTTCGTGGGTGGCCACGCCGATCGCAGCGACCGACGATTTATCAAATACCTGGCTGGAGAGAGCCAGTGTTTTGTTGGTCGGGTTGTAATGGTCGGTCAGAGTTCCATCGACCCGTACCACACGCACGTCAGTGATACCGGCAGTATCCAGTAGTTTTTGAGCGGCCTGTTGGCCCGTGAAGCCTCGTGAGGTGGGCACCGACGAGTACTGGTTGAAGCGTTTTTTCACCAGCCATGCCGCACCGCTGGAAAGAACCATTCCCGGCAACATCACCAGCAACAGGTACCATGGATCCATAAAACGACCCATTCCCATCATCGCAATCACGGGGGTAAAGTTCCAAAACATCAAAGTCGAAGCGAGCATATATATTTCCGAAAATACAGCAAATGAATGAGAGGAAATTCATTGGCGAAAGAATCCTTGGCGGGCAGGGTCGATTAAAACAAACCAATGAAGTAAACCCTGTAGTGGCATCTTTGCGGTTTTGGCCATTGAAAACAAGAGAAGTTGACTCCAATTACGGCTAGAGGGTGTTTCAGGCCGGTTTTTTCCCCTCCAAACGCGTAAGACATTTTAGGAAATAACGAAAACGTGGCTACGCTCGCCAAGGCGTGGAATGCCACGGAGAAGGCCGAACGACAGAAAATTACTTACTTCCGCTCCACTCTCTGGCGACGGTAGCTACCTTGGATGCACCAGCAGGATTCGATACTGCCAACGAATGGAGACTGACCGGCCATCGGCTGGAGGCTGCAAGTCAACCGGTGCGATCAACACCCGCCCGTCGATATCAACAGAAACACTCGATCTGGTCGCCAATTCGGTCGCCGCCTGCAACGCCACCTGGCCAAATTCATGCTGTAAATACACGCCACCATCGATGTCCGATACCGTCACACCATCAGCACAACGATAGGTTGAAGCCAACGAAACGCCCGGAGATTTTACCAGACATGCCAAATCAAACAGCACCTGATTCTCTCCGGTCACCGATGCAGAAACCGACCAGTGATTCTTCCCGGCCATCCCGACGCCCAGCACCGCGCCTCCATCGACCAAATCGTGCCGGCTTGGATCCTGAACTGGCGGGCTGGGCGGCCACACCGTCTCATTGTCTCCCTCGATTGATGTCAGCAATACCGCGCGCGTCTCCTTTGCAGGGGTTGTGCTGTTGATCGCAATTTGATGCATCCAGCGATCGGGGCAACTTTCATCTTTGAAGAATTCAACCACAATGATTCGACCGGAGCTGGCCGATGTTTCAAATGTCAGCTTATCCATCAGTCTTGCCAACCTGTCCTGGCGTGTCGCCCTGAGTCTCTTTGGCCAACCAGTTCAGATAGGCATCCAGAAACCCCTGGATTTCTCCATCCAGAACCTTCTGAATGTCTCCCATGGCGTGCCCGGTTCGTGCGTCTTTGACGCGCTGGTCAGGGTGCATGAAATAGTTGCGAATTTGCGACCCAAAACCGACGCGCTGTTTGTTCTGATACTTGCTGGCTTCTTCGGCCTCGCGTTTTTCATCTTCAATTTTGGCCAGTTTCGCCCGCAGCATCTTCCAAGCCTGTGCCCGGTTTTTGTGTTGGCTGCGCTGGTTTTGACACTGGACAACGGCACCGGTTGGCAAGTGAGTCAATCTCACGGCGCTGTCGGTTTTGTTGACGTGTTGGCCACCGGCCCCACCGGCGCGATAGGTGTCGGTCTTGACATCGGATTCGTTGATTTCGATTTCCACCGAATCTCCCACTTCCGGCGTCACTTCGACCGCAGCAAAACTGGTCTGGCGTTTCCCTTCCGAATTGAACGGGCTGATCCGGACCAGACGGTGCGTGCCGGATTCGGCTTTCAGGTATCCGTACGCCATTGCGCCGCGGATAGCGATCGCAGCGCTGTTAATGCCTGCCTCGGAATTGTCAGAACGCTCGAGCAATTCGATGGAGTAGTCATTTTTCTGCGCCCACAGCGTATACATGCGCAGCATCATTTCCGCCCAATCGTTGGCATCGGTACCCCCGTCGCGCGCGTGAATCGTCAAAATGGCATCACATGAATCGCGCGGTCCGTTGAGCAACGCCTTCAGTTCGAGCGCTTCGAGTTCTGTCTCAATCCGTTCGATTTCGCCACGAATCTCGGCCTCGATCGATTCATCTTCCTCCGCCATTTCAATCAGCGCGTCCAGATCTTCGCCGCTGGATGTGATCTCCGTCAGTGGCGCGACGATCGATTTAACCGACTTCAACCTGCCAACGGTCGCCTGCGCCTTTTCCTGATCGTCCCAGAAATCAGTGGCTCCCATTTCCAATTCAATTTCGCCAATTTGTTTGCTTCGTTGATCGTAGTCAAAGACTGTCTCGAAGCAGGGCAATGCGCTGGCGAATAATTTTTGAGCGGTCGATCAGTTCTGAATCCATTGAGGTTGTCTCATTCCGTTAAAAAATACTTTTTTTGTGTGTGGCTGTTGCTAAACGAAAACGGAGCCACGCAGAACGTTAATCTTGGTTCTTGATCAGCAACTTTGTAGCGCGGTTGACGTTTCTTAAAAACGACCTTAACAGCGGCCCAAACACGGTGACCTATTTGACCTATTCGCCGTTCTACCGCGTTAGCCCGTTGATCCAATGACAGCTTAATTGCGACATCAGACCAGCATCGCGGCGGCGGGCACGGGGAAGCTCTCGCACAGTTCTTTGACTGCACCGCGAATCGACGCTTGCCGGGCAGCGTCATCGGTATTTTGCAATGCCTCGATAATCCACGCCGCGATCTGTGTCATCTGTTCGGTGCCCATCCCGCGGGTGGTCAGCGCCGGTGTACCAATACGAATTCCGCTGGGGTCCATTGGCTGTCGCTGATCGTAGGGGATCATGTTTTTGTTGATGGTGATCCCGCACTTGTCCAAGGTCTCTTCCGCTACGCTTCCACCGATTCCAAGCGGCGTTACGTCAACCAGCACCAAATGATTGTCGGT
Source organism: uncultured Pirellulaceae bacterium (assembly GCA_937967505.1). Taxonomy (GTDB): domain Bacteria; phylum Planctomycetota; class Planctomycetia; order Pirellulales; family Pirellulaceae; genus Mariniblastus. The sequence goes on from CALCJM010000020.1 coordinate 8,155, forward strand.
TCCGCCACTGACCAGTTTCAGATCGGACTTCAACAAACCTTCCGCCAGGGCGTTGCTGTTGGCGACCACGTCGGCGGCGTACTGTTTAAACTCGGGCTTCATTGCCTCGGCGAAACACACGGCTTTGCCGGCCACGATGTGCATCAGCGGCCCGCCCTGCATGCCCGGGAAGACAGCTGAATTCAATTTCTTGGCCCACTTCTTTTTACACATGACCAAACCGGCGCGCGGCCCACGCAGTGTCTTGTGTGTGGTTGTGGAAACAAAATCAGCGTAAGGCACAGGGCTGTTATGCGCGCCACCGGCAACCAGACCGGCATAGTGTGCCATGTCCACAAACAGGATCGCACCCACCTCGTCGGCGATCTCTTTGAATTTTGCGTGATCAATTTCACGCGGATAGGCGCTGGCACCGGCAACAATCATTTTTGGCTTGTGCTCTTTGGCCAACGCCGCCACCTGGTCGAAATCAATGCGGTGAGTGTCCTGGGTGACACCATAGTTGACAAAGTTATACAGCTTGCCCGACAGGTTCAGCCGCATTCCGTGTGTCAGGTGGCCACCGTGAGCCAGATCCAAACCCAAAACCGTGTCGCCCACATCCAGTGCGGCCAGATAAACGGCCTGGTTGGCCTGGGAACCGGAATTGGGCTGAACATTGGCATATTCCGCACCAAAGAGTTCTTTGGCCCGATCGCGGGCGATGTCTTCGATCACATCGACCACCTCGCAACCGCCGTAGTATCGACGACCGGGATAGCCTTCGGCGTACTTATTGGTCAGCACGCTGCCAGCGGCTTCCATGATAGCGGGGCTGGTGTAGTTCTCGCTGGCGATCATCTCAAGGCCGTCCTGCTGTCGCTGGGCTTCGTTGTTAATCGCGTTGAAAATATCGGGGTCTTGGCTCTGCAAAAAATTCATGGGGCTACCGGTAAGGTGTTGGAATCCAGAATAAGGGTTGGCAACAGGAACGGCTATTGTTCCGAGATTTGGTCAAATCGGTAGATCAAATCCGGGAACTCGGGCCTTCGGGACGTTTATCGGTCATTTTAATCTGAAAATAGAGACTTCCAAGTGTCCCGAATTGTCACGCAACCTCGTCGGAGACTCGTTAATGCGCAGCCATAACACGCCATCGCGCGGCATCGCCAACCCGTTAAACCCCCTCGTTCCGTTAATTTTGTGTAGGTTGACCACCGGCACGGGCATGCCGGTTCCAACCGGGATCGAATCGACGCCACCGACGGCCGCCACATCTTCCTGCGACAATGTTTCCGGCACGACGCTGGCCATCAATTTCCCCAGCGGTTGGCCAGAATAGTAGTCCACGGTGATTCCGGCCGCCTGGCTGACCCAAGGTCTGGTGGTTTGTCCAACGACCACTTCCCCGCTGGCCGAAATCCGCAGTCGGTCGCCCCGGCGAACCTTCAGTCCGGTCGATTGCCAGCTGTGCGTGGCAGACACCTGAAATGCCTGCGCACCAGCCGGTTCGGTTGCGATCGGCACCGCCTCGGTCAACCTCGTGCGGCGAACGTCGTAACCATAGTCAAGTTCATTGACAAATAATGCCCAATCTCTGTCGAGCGCGTCGCGATGCGGTTTGATCGCCCGGAAAAAAGACTGGTTGAACTCCGTTTGCGCCTGACCGACGGTATCCTGCAACCGTACGAACGCTCTGGCCGACAGTGGATGCTCCGAAAAGAACTCGCATGCCGCCCAACTCCAAGCGTAATACTTCACCTCTCGAAAGGCGGACGGCGGAATGTTCATCACATCATCCAGCGACATGGCCGAACCGGCAGCGACCATCCTGTTGATGCGCCCGATGCGCCCCCAGCCGCGCGAGTCGTCGGCCAAAGCAATTTTTGCAGCCAGTATCAGCCGTTCTTCATCCCGGCGATGCAACGCCACCCACTCGGCCATGCCTTCGGAGAACCACGGTGGTCCGGTGGAGCCCAAAAACCAGTTCATCCAAGCGTGGGTTCCCTCGTGCAGGATCAAATGGCGCGTGTAGTAGTCCTCCGGTTGCACAAACATCCAGAATTCGTGGCCACGACTATAGCCCGCCGGAAATTTTGGCAGGTCAGCCGGGATCAGCCCGGCGTTCCGGAACCGCTGTTGGTCCTGCATGATGATCGCGGACAAGGCATAGTTTTCGGCATCGGCGCGGTCGGTATCAAATTGCTCGCACCATGCAGGAACCGCTGCATCAAAGAGCTCGATCCAGCGCTGGCGCGGATCGGTTTCGCCTTCCACCAAATCAGCACGTACATCGGTATACAGCGTGATATGCTTTCCCGAGAGAACAGAAATACCGGCAGCAGCAACACGCTGTGGATCGATTTTCAGCGGCGCGGGCATCTGCGGATTGATTCGCTGCATGCGGCGCTGGCGCGCGGCGTCCACTTGTGGAGCGGTCAACGCCTGTGCACCATCGAAAACGGTAATCGACAACACCATCAGCACACCGGCAACCAAAATCAGCGCGCGACTTGCAGGATTTCGCCAACGGGGAAACAACATTCGAAACGATCTACAAACGGAAACCGGAAAACGTGCAGAGTAACGAAATTCGCCGCCTGAGGAAACCGCGCCGTTGCAATCCTGGACAGTTCGAGACAGTTTCACCAACGCAACAGAATCAGACTGTTGGGCAGGAACTGTTTTCCAATGCGGACAGATACAGCGTCGCGCTACCACGATCATTGACAGGCTTGATTAGTTTCGCAGCGTGGCGGATGACATCCCGACGGCTGACCTGACCAACCAGTTTTCCGTCCCGCAGCACCGGCAAACGTCGAATGGGCTGGCTGATGAACATCTGGGCTACGCTTAACAGCTGCATATTTTCATCGATCGCGACCGGATCCTCGATCATGAAAGAACCCACTTCGCTGCTGGGCAGTGATTCATAGGTCGCATCGACCAGCACCTCCAGACAGCACCGTTCGGTAAACATACCCAACAGCTGTCCGTCGGTATCGACCACTGGCGCTCCAGAGATCTTGTTTTTGACCAACAATGCCACTGCCTGAAACACATCCTGTTCCGGTTGTAGTTTGACCAATCTGGTCGTCATTACATCACCGGCGCACAACACGTCGGGAACATTCTTAAAACCTGTCGCCATCGCAGCCTCCCTATAGAAGATAACTATCAGAAAAAACGACTCGCCCCCTCACGACAAAACATTCTTCGAATGAAAGCAGTTGATCCGCAATCATAGGTCCGATTGGTAGCCAACCAACGTTTAATAACGCATCTTTGCAGCCAACCCAAACAACCATCGATCATTTAAGCTTCGATGGCCCGGGGTGTCTCAAGGTGAGGTATCTTACAATTTACACCAGCGTGCACCAAACACCAAACTTTTTTATCACCCACCAAACCACCAGAAGCGGGCTGTCGGGCGTTTGTGAAATCTGTCACAAACTTCCCCCGTGTTTCCGGGGAGAAGATGTAGCTGCTGAGCACTTTTGCAGTCAAACAAATTTTTTGTCGTTGGACCGGGCAATCGTGAAAGTTTTTGGTGATTGATCGCCAAATGAGCTGAGACCAATCGGCGAAGTAACCAGAGATAGGGAACTCTAAGGCGACTGGCGGTCAGGGAATTTACCATCCGCTGGCGACGCTGCCAGCGTCGCCAGCGCAGTTGGCAGCATCGCCAACGGTAAGCTTACAACTGCCAATCGCCTCAATCGCCTAAAACGATCGAAACGGGATTAGGACCAAGCCATGGTTTGACAGCAGTCGAGGTTGGTTTTCTTTTTCCTTTTTCCGGGTTCTCCATCCCATGCCCGTTCGAAAAAGTCAGGCTCGCAGATCCCTGAAGCAGGATTATCGATCATGGACAATTACTCGTGGGCTATTTTTCTGATGTGACCTTTCTTGGAGGCCCCTACATTTCATCCAACCGCCACCAGCCGAACCGTGGCAGGCTGTTTTTTTCCGGGATTCCTGCGTCGATCGGCATTCGATTCTCTTTGACTTTACCGAAATGGCGAGATAGTATACCGGAGCGTTTAAGCAAGGATTACCGGGCTTTATTTCCCTCGTCACCAATTCCGAGCTCCGTTGAAATTTACCCGGCTCACACCGTTGATCGCTAACGGGGTGTCGCAATTACGTCTATTTACTGTCTTTCGTTTGATGCAGCACTTATGAAAAAAAACCGCAAGCAAAACAACCGCAGCACCTATCAAATTCTCGAGCCTCGTAAAATGCTGGCCGGTGATGTGACGGCGACCGTCAACGATGGCCTGTTGCAGGTGGTGGGCGACATTGAGGGAAATGAAATTATCGTCGCAGGTCGCGCCGATGGTACGGTATCCGTGATCGGGATCAATAACACCACGATCAACGGTGGCACTGCCCCATTTGTAGTATCCACCACATTGAATGATGTCGATGTACAGCTCAATGCGGGAGATGACAACGCCACCATTCAGGGACTGGTCCTGTCGGACAGCTTGCGCGTACGCACCGGTGCCGGCGCTGACACCACCAGCGTGCATCACATCGATGTCTCGCGTTTTGAACAATTTGGAGGAGACGGCAATGACCAGATGGAATTCAACAATGTCTACAGCCGGCGCTCGATCCTGATTTCTGGTGAAAACAACGACGACATTGTCTCCATCACCAACCTCGCAGCGGGCACCAACGCCAACATCCTGACCGGCAACGGTAACGATACCGTTGCCATTGATAACCTAGGCGTGAAAAACAATCTCAACCTGAACACCGGCAACGGCAACGACCAGGCAATCATGACCGGTCAGGTTTATGGCTACCGCGCCAATCTGTTACTGGGGCAGGGAAGTGATGCGTTGCATGTATTGCCCGGAACTAGTAACGAAACAGCCCTGTTCTTCCGCGGCCTGAATATTCAGGGCGGCGACGGTGACGACAGCGTCTCGCTGGACGCGGCAGTCACTTCACGGAAACGTACCGTTGTTCAGGGCGGTGCCGGCACTGACTCTATTGAACAGGGCGGTGCCAATCTGCGTGGCGGAACGATCAGCAATTTCGAAAATCTGGAAATTGCCAATTTGAACGCACTACTGGACAGTGTTTACACCACACTGGATACTGCAGACATCGACACCACACCGTTCGGAAGAGTCCCAACGCCCGATTCACCCGATCCGGTAGTGCCGACCCTGACGACGACCTCAGCTGCGTTAATCCAGAATGAAAACGGAGGTCCGCGCGCACTGGATGATGGCCTGACCTTGGCGGGAGATAACACCACCTTCACAGGCGCCACCGTCAGCCTTGGCAACACTTTCGTCGCCGGGCAGGATGTATTGGAATTTGCCGACAACAGCACCACCGATTCGATCACCGGCACGTTTGACAACACGACCGGTACGCTCACGCTGACCGGTGACGGCACGCCTGCTGAATACCAAGCCGCACTACGGGCCATCACATTCAATAACACCAGCGCTGCCCCGGATATCACCGCTCGCACGGCGACCATCACGGTCAGCCCCACCTCAGGAGGCGACCTGACAGCCACCCGTGGCATTTCAGTCGTCGCGTTCAATGATGCTCCGGTCATCACACGATCGACATCTACTTTCGATGTGAATTTGGACGACAATCCTACCCTTCCTGTTCCAATCGGAACCGACGCGCTCACGGTCTCCGACGTTGACACCGCCCAACTCTCCGGCGCGGTGGTCACAATCGATGAAGGGCGTTTGGACGGTGACGTGCTGGCTTTCACCGCCGTTGACGGAATTACTGGCACCTTCGATGCTCCCACCGGAGTCCTGACCTTCACCGGCGATGCAGATGTCGCCGACTATCAAACCGTCCTCCGCAGCGTGACACTTGATTTTGGTGCAACCCCGGCGGCCGGACAGCGCCAGGTTACCTTCGAGGTCACTGATGCCGAAGGGGATAACTCGGAAACCTCTGCCGCCGACGAAGTAGTGGTCACCGTCACCACCGACGCTTCAGCGGTACTACAAACATCCGCCAGCGTTCCGTCTGCCTTCACAGAAGGCAGCGCTCCGACAGAGGTTGGTGGCGAACTGACAATCGCTGCCGACGACAGCGCAGTGGTTTCCGGGGCGCGTGTGGAAATCACCTCCGGGTTCGATTCGGCCAATGACGTTTTGACCTACAACAGACGGCTGGCGAGCGACAACAGTATTGCTGCCAATTTCAACCGGCAGACTGGCGTCGTGACGTTCACCAACGCAGCGACTCCCGCCATCTATCAACAGTTGCTGCAAAGCGTTGCCTACCACAGCAACGATCAGGCGATTGCCGAGCCAACCTCTCGTGACATTCAGTTCAGTGTCATCTCTGATGCCGAATTCTCTGTCACCCAAACCACGACTTTGGAGCCACGCACGGCAGCCCAACGTGCGGAGGTGGCAGACACCGCCGCTATCGCAGCACGTGACGAACGGTTGATTCAGGATTACATCGCGGCCAACAATCTGACCACGCAAACCACTGACTCGGGTTTACATTACGTCGTTGAAACAGAAGGCAACGGGCAATTCCCTGCGGCCACCGACACGATTCAGGCGACCTATACAGGTACCTACCTCAACGGTGTCCAATTTGACAACGGTACGGCCATCGACTTCCCTCTACAGAACGTCATTGCTGGGTGGACTGAAGGATTCCAGCAATTCTCCCCCGGAGGCGCAGGCAAACTGCTCATCCCGTCAAGTTTGGCTTACGGAAGTGGATCAGGCCCCGGTGGCACAATCGCCGTCAATTCGCCACTGGTCTTTGACATCGAATTCGTCAGAAACTTGAGCTGAGCCGGTATTACCGGATCGCCGAGCGCTGAAACGATCGGCAGGGTGCGGCGACGGCGAATATCGCCGCCGTTTTTCTCCAAAGCTCTCAATTCCCTAAATGGCTGCCGCAATCGCGGCGGCCATTTGCGTTGTCGTCATGCTCCCGCCCATGTCCGGCGTGCGATTTTCCGGGTTGGCCAGCACGCTGCTGACGGCGGCGGTCAGCAACTTTGACGCCCGCACAGTTTCCGGGTGATCAAACCAGTCCAGCATCATGGCGGCTGACAGGATCGTGGCCACCGGATTGGCAATACCCCGACCGGCAATATCGGGCGCCGATCCGTGCGACGGCTGGAACACAGCAGCCGTGGCACCGATGTCACCCGAAGGCGCCATGCCCATCCCGCCAACCAGTCCCGCCGCCAGGTCGGAGAGAATATCGCCAAACATATTCTCGGTCACCATCACGTCAAACCGCTGCGGATCGCGGACCATAAATAACGCCGCCGCATCGACATAGCAGTGGTCCGACGTGCAATCCGGGAACTCTTTGGCCACTTCGTCGAACACTTCCCGCATCAACACCATCGCAGAAAGCACATTGGCTTTGTCGATCAGTGTCACATGCTTTTTCCCGTCACGTTTCTGCGCCAGTTCGAATGCCATCCGGCAAACACGTTCGGTACCGGCGCGACTGATCCGCATCACATTGGTGGCCGCTTGGTCTTCCGCCGAAAATGTGGAACCGCGCCCCGAAAACAGCCCTTCGGTGCTCTCCCGTACCAGCACAAAATCGATATCGCCCGAGTCATAATTTTTCAAGGGCGTGTCGGCCGCATGAAACAGATGGATTGGCCGAACACCTCCGTACAACTGCAAACGCTCGCGCAAATCTAGTTGCGGTGCAATTTCGGTTCCGTCGGGATACCGTACACTGGGGATTCCCATCGCGCCCAACAACACCGCATCACAACGCCCACAGGCTTCAAAGGTCGTTTCGGGAAGTGCGACACCATTTTTCAGGTACTCCCCCACACCGACGGAGTGTTCTTCAAATTCCAGCGTGACACCGGTGAGCTTTTGCTGAACCTGTTTCAGCAACTCAACCGTCACTTCGGTAACTTCGGGTCCAATGCCGTCACCGCCAAGCACTGCAATCTGAAAGACTTTGTTGGAAACTTCTGCACTGGCCATATCTGTTTGCTCTGGTGGTATGATTTGGAGTTCGACGATTTGCTGTGACACTGAGGTACACCGACGCTGCCCGGAACAATATCGTTCGATCACTCACTGAGCACTACCGACGATGCCTTCCCGGAAAGGCATCCAGTGTAGTCTTGTCAGGAACTGCCCGACAGACAGAACCGGTGAACAGAAATAAATTTGTTCCAAACCCCAACCCGACACCAGAAAACCGTTTAGAGAATTAGTTCAGGAAATGGCTGAGGGCGACATTCTTCTGACTGGCAAACCTCCGGCTTTTGTAAGCTGTCGTTGGCCATACTGTCGTTGGTCATTAGTATGCCACTTCCAATCCGAAGTAACCACCGTGCAACATCAGGTCATCGTTGGCGGTGGGACTGCTAACCGCGTTCAGATCCGAGAAAAACACTTCCGTCTGTGGTACGGCAAGTGCCACATCCGACACAAACAACGCGCGATAACCGACACGCAATCGACTGTTACGGTACAACTGGCAGGTCACACCCAGATCCAGTTCACCCAGCATGGTGAGGTCTGAATTCTCGCCGTGGGTGTCGAAGGCCTGCCCTTGGTAGGGGCCGTCCACGACCTGTGCTGTCACCGGAGGATTGCCGCGCGGATGAAATGTGATGTTCTGGTTATTTTCATAGTGGTTGCTAAAGATACCTGCCTTGGTTCCGATGATCAGGCTAAATCTTCGCAAGAATCCAATCTCCGTGCGTCCGCCAATCTGGGCACCGTACAGACTGTTGCTAACCTCGTTCAGATAATCTGCCCGGGAGAGCACGCTGGCAACGTTGCCCGGTCGAAACGCTTGGGCGGAATAGTTGAATGATTCATCGAACTTGAGGTAACGGAAACCGACCAGGTACTCATGCGAGACCGTTCGACCGACCCCATGCTGGCGTTGACCGATACGGCCAAGGCGAAGCAGATTCAGTTCCGCATTGTCGATCGATGTTTCGCGAGTGATCTGGTGCACGTCCGCAAAATTATAGATCTCGGCGGCCGTTGTACCCGGCACACCAACACCTGACAGAAAGATCGCGGGGCCGCCTGGAGTCGCAGTACCCAGTGCCAGTGGACCACCGTCAAGCGCCCGCGACGCGCGACTTGGATCCAGTTGGAAATAGCGCACCTCAAACCCGTTTCCGTTCCCCTTGCGACGCGCCAGATTCACATCAAAACCACCGAAGTTACCGTGGTCTGCGTCGTTGGAGAACAATCCCCGTTCGCCGATGAAACGACTGGCCGAATACTGCGAGTCCGCTTCGTAGTTGCGGCTGAAATATAATCCCGAAACTCCAATCAAAGTGTTGACACCCCCACGATCGGCCCCGTCTGCAACCTGCGGAGCAACAATGTTCTGGTCGCGCGGTCGCTGGTCAAGGTACTGATCCTCGGGACCGTATCCCTCATCCGCATAATCATCTACCGCCTCGCAGGTGTCATCGCACAACTCTTCTTCGAAAGGCTCGTCTTCCTGACCTTTCCTTTCCTTTTTTCGCGTCTGATGTCTGGAACGATGGCGGCCAAAAATACCTTTGTGCCCTCGACGCCGATTGGATTGGTGCGACTTGCGACGGGAGCTTTCGTCAATGCGTTGAGCTCCGGTATCGTAAAACGCTTCTTCATCTACATCGTCGCATGAGTCAACGATGTCATCAGAGTCACAGACATCGCAATCGTCCTGGACACCTTCCAGATAGATAACGTCGCCCGGACTACAGGTGTCGCAATCGCTCTCTATCACCATTTCTGAATCACACCCGCAGGGCTCAGCCGATATGATGGATTCCTCTTCAACCGGCATCGCATTCCACACAGGTTGTTGTGTGCTGCCTGTCATACCGCCGGTCAGGCGACTACCGTGCTGAAACGAACGTGGCGTGCGCGGTGCGGTCCAATCTGTCGCTGGCATCACGGGGGCTGGCTGGCCGATCAGTGTATCGGATGGAGGAGTCTGCGCAGGCGTATCAAACAGTGGCAAAGGATGCGCTGACCGGGGATCTGGTGAAAACGACGATCGGCCTGTTGTCGTTGGTGCCGTGCGCGGTGCCACTCGGGGTGCCGTGCGCGGTGCGGTGGCCGATCCGGCCGGAGGCAGAGGATTGCTTTCTGGCAGTTGAAAGGAATCAACCTGAGGCTGTTTCTCCGGCAACCCGTTGTGCTCCAAATTGACACCAGGGTAGTCAAATCCGGTACCCTCTGGTGCATTACTATCGGGCAACAATTCAGCGATCGGACCAGGTGCCAGACTTCGATCGCCACTTTGTGCGATCGATGTTTGGCCGCTGACAGCCATTGCTGATGCAAGGGTCAAAAACAGAACAGGTGAAATCCGTTTCATCGTGTCTTCCTCGTTTCCGGCAGCCTGCCCGTGGCAGGCTTGACCGCTCATAGTTTTAATGACGGTTCGCCCAAGCTGTCACCGCCGGGCGTCTCGCCTGAAACCGGCCTGAAAATCAGCACCAGTAATACTTCAGTTCAAACCACTTCAATACGTACTTAACTCATCGTCCGCACAACCAGCCCCTGTCAATAAAACTGCATCAATCAGACCAACTCGCAAAATCGGACCGTGCGAAATCCAGACAACAGCCAAAACCCGAACAGGCAAAACATCAGGCGCAATCGCTACAGACTGCCGGACTGGTGCGACTGCCACAGCAATGCGAACTATCCGAACCGACAACCCCTACAGCCCGCAAGGCTTACCAAGCGACTGCGCCGTTAACGCATCACAGGTCGGTGATCGAACCAACCCGCATTTTTCAGTTCTGGCAGGCAAAGTGTTTCCAGCGGCAGTGGCTTCCGTTAAACTCTAACGGCTGTGTCGATTTTCACAGCTACCGCCGTTACCCCGCAGCATTACGGCCAACACACGCGCCCATTGCTGACACCCTTCAATCTTCAATCCAGCAACCAGGAATAATCCCGATGCCCGTACGATACCTGCTGATCTTTGGTGCGTTTTTGATTTCAATGCTGATGTGGATCGACCGGGCATGCATCGCCGCCGCCAAAGACGATATCGCGGGCGATCTTGGATTTTCGGACAACGACATGGCCTGGATCATGGGCGCTTTTACGCTTGGCTACGCCTTGTTCCAGGTGCCCAGCGGAAAACTGGCAGGCCATTTTGGGCCGCGCACAGTAATGGCGGGAGTCTGTATCGCGTGGTCAATTTTCACCGGGCTGACCGGGGTGGTACGCTCGCTGGCCGGGTTGGTCGGGGTCAGATTCCTGTTCGGCGTGGGCGAAGCAGGTGGTTACCCGACTACCGCTCAGGCTATTTCATCATGGCTGCCGGTTCAGGAACGCGGGATCACGAATTCGTTGATTTTCTCGGGAGGCCGCCTAGGTGCGGCACTGGCGATGCCGGGCGTCGTGTGGTTAATTGCGTTCACCGGCGGTTGGCAGCAGGCGTTCTTCTTCCTAGGTGGCATTGGACTGTTCGTGGCGATCGCCTGGTGGTTGCTGTTTCGCGATTTGCCCGAAAATCATTTTGCAGTCGGCGAATCAGAAAAGCAATTCATCATCGAAAACCGATCGAAACGATCAGACAACCAGGAAGCTGATTTGGATGCGGGCAAATTGGCTCCACCCAAAACGACCTTGGGCGAGATTTTGCTTAACCCCACGATGTGGATGTTGATGGTGCAGTATGTGGCGCACAACTTCACGTTTTTCTTCGTTGCCACCTGGTACTTCAGCTATATCAAGGAGTCGTACGACCTGACCAGTGAGCAGGCAGGTTTCTATGCCATGTTCCCGCTATTGTGCGGTGTGCTGGGAAACTGGTTGGCTGGTGCTACGGTGGATTTTCTGTACCGCAAAGGCCATTGGAACTGGTCACGCCGCCTGCCGGCGATCGTTGGATTTGTCTTGGCAGCAATCGGCATGTCGTTGTGCATCCAAATGGACACCGTGGTCATGTCCGTAACGATGATGAGTTTGGCGATCTTTGGCAGCGATATGGTGCTCAGCCCTTCCTGGACGACGTGCCTGGATATTGGCGGCAAAAACGCGGGGGCCGTTTCCGGTGCGATGAACATGATTGGCAATCTGGGTGCATTTTCCACGGCACTGGCATTCCCGTATTTGAAAGACTGGGCCGGGTCGCACGAGCCATTCTTTTACCTCGCGGCAGGGCTGAATATCGTGGCCGTGTTGATGTGGTTGGCAATTCGACCCGACCGCCCGATCAGTGATTGATTCGGTTTTCAGTTTCAGTTTTTCAGTTTCAGATTCGGATTTTCTATGTCTGCAAATTCAGGGCGTCTACGTGGCGCCGCCATCGGTGCCGGTTATTTTAGCCAGTTTCACTACGATGCCTGGGAACGGATCGAAAGTGTGCAAGAAAACGTACAACTGGTGGCCTGCTGCGATTTGGACATCGCCAAGGCCAATGCAAACGCCGCAAAGCACAGAATCCCCGCCGCATTTGACAACGTCGAAACGATGCTGGCGACCGAAACCGGCCTGGACTTTATCGACATCATCACCGGCCCGACGACGCACCGGGATATACTTCAGAAGATCATCGACCGCAAAAACGATCACCCCAACCTGCACATCATTTGCCAAAAACCACTGGCACCGACATTTGAAGAAGCAGTCAAACTAGTCGAAATGGTGGAGGCGGCGGGTATTCCGATGGTGGTTCACGAGAACTTTCGATTCCAACCGTGGTACCGGGAAATCAAAACACTGTTGGCCGCAGGTGTCATCGGGACGAAACTGCATACGATTGCGCTACGACACCGCGCCGGCGATGGTTGGGGAGAAGACGCCTATCTCAATCGACAGGCCTATTTCCGGACCATGCCTCGGATGCTGGTGTTCGAAACGGGCGTGCACGCGGTCGATACGTTTCGCTATCTGGTGGGAGACATCTCCCGCACCTGCACTCACATGCGGCGACTCAATCCGGTGATCATCGGGGAAGACACCGCGCTGGCAATGTTCGAGTTTTCCAATGGCGGCGTCGGATTGTATGATGCCAATCGATACAACGAATGCGACGCCGGTAAGGACTCTCGGTATACGTTTGGGGAATTGCTGGTTGAATTTGATGGCGGCACCATTCGTAGTGACCTGGAGGGAAAAATCACCATCCACCCGCTGGGACAGGATGAGACCGTCCACAATTACCAGCCTTCCCAAGTAGGTTTTGCCGGCGACTGTGTGTTTGCGGCGCAACAACACTACATTGACGCAATGCTTTCCAAGGATGTGGCGTTCGAAACTGAGGCACGGTCCTACCTAGAAACCTTGGCGGTACAGGAAGCGATGTATTTATCGGCCGAAAGTGCCAGATGGGAAGATGTCACATTCTAATGCTGCAAAATAACGCCAAGCCAAAACTCGTTCCCGGTCCCTGCCCGGAAACGCAATGCAGTCAAGGCTCTACCTTGAGCCACAAAACTTCAGAAAAAACCGAAAAGAAGGCGACGCCTTCAAGACATTGCATGACGAGGCAGAACCCGGTCACCGGTTGAAACGCGGTTGATTCTTATTTATGGATTCAGGTAAATTCAAGTTAGAAGTACCGGTTCACCCCGGGGACCCCCGTGCCACTATCAACACCACTGCACTACAACCAATCATGCGAATCATTGACCTGACCTTAAATATTGATCATGCCATGCGGGGCGTGAGTATCTCCACCGCCAAAACGATTGTCAACGATGGTTGGAATGCGACGACACTGGAATTGTACTCACACTGTGGCACGCACATGGATGCCCCCGTCCACTTCGTGCCGGATGCCGACACGATTGACCAACAGGACCTCTCGGTCTGTGTTGGACCTGCGTTGGTGATTGACTTGGCTCCTGCAAAATCGGCAGAACTCATTACTGTCGAACATCTGACGCGTTACGCCGATCAAATCCTTCCCGGCAGCCGGTTGCTGCTTCGAACCGACTGGCACAAGACCTATGGCACCGATGACTATCGCAACGCGCTACCGCGGATCTCGATCGAATTGGCCCATTGGTTGGTTCAGAAACAGGTGGCAATGATTGGTGTGGAACCTCCATCGGTTGCCGATGTAAACAACAAAACCGAAGTCACCGATGTGCATCAAACACTGTTCAATGGCGGTGTGCTGATTATCGAGGGACTGGTGAATCTCGATCAGCTGAAACAACCCGTTGTTCACTTCATCGGGTTGCCACTGAAAATTACCGGCGGCGATGGCTCACCCATTCGTGCGATCGCGATTGAGGAATCATTACCGTAACGCCATCGGTCGTCGCCTCATCCGGAGGAGATCTACCAATAGTACTGGTAGTGCTGATAGAATTCAGGTGCTTCATCCCGGTTAGGACTGCCCCTCCAATGCTACCATCGATACCCAACGCTTCCACCCTGATTTTTTCCACGAACAACTTCAAATATTCCGGCAACTGCCTTCAGCGGTACGCGCGTACTTCACTTCGCCCACCACACCTTTATGAAACAAAACATCTTTTTGGGGGCCGTCGCCGACGATATCACCGGCGCCAGCGACCTAGCAATCAACCTGGTCAAAGGAGGTTTGCGCGTTGTTCAGTTTTTGTGTTTACCGACGGTCGCACAGTTAAGCGACCTAGACTGCGATGCGGTTGTGGTCGCGCTCAAGACACGTTCGATTCCCAAAGCGGATGCCGTTCGGCAATCGGTTGCCGCGATTGAGGCCATGCGTTCGCACGGTTGCCAACGGTTCTTTTTCAAATACTGTTCGACCTTCGATTCGACACCCGATGGCAATATCGGCCCGGTCACCGATGCATTGATGCAGACGCTGGATACCGACCGAACGATCCTTTGTCCGGCCTTTCCCGAAGCAGGCCGGACAGTTTACCAAGGTCATCTGTTTGTGGGCGACCGGTTGCTCAATGATTGCGGAATGCAACACCATCCGCTCAACCCGATGACCGACGCTGATCTGGTCAGATTCGCAGGAACTCAATCACGGCACCCAATTGGGTTGGTCAACTTTCAAACCGTCTCTCGGGGCAACGCCGCGGTCACCGATCAAATCGAGCAGCTTGTCGCAGCCGGGCAACCGGTGATCGTGACCGACTGCTGCCATAACGAAGATCTGAAAACGATCGCTGCGGCGGTTGGTGATTTCCCGTTGACCACTGGTGGGTCCGGAATCGGGCGCTTCCTGCCCGCGGCCTGGCGATCTACCGGATTGTTGGATTCAAACGCATGGACCGCTAAAGTTCCGCAAGTCAGCGGAAAAAGTCTGATTATTGCCGGCAGTTGCTCATCTGCCACCCAGCGTCAGGTTGCCACGATAAAGGACCGTTGCGATGTGCTTCAGGTCAATGTCGCCACATTGATGAATGATCCACAGGCCTTGATGCAGCAAGTTGATGATTTGGCGGGGGCCTCCGTTTCAAGCCGCCCGATCATGATTTACTCAACGGCTTCACCGGCAGAAATCGATAAAGCGCGTCAGCACTTTGATCAAAAGAAAATTTCCGGGGCGATCGAGCAATTCCATGCCCGGGCGGCAAAACACATGGTGCAACAGCACGGGTTTCGGCGATTGCTGATTGCCGGTGGTGAGACATCCGGTGCAGTGGTCGCGGAACTGGGCATCGAACGGCTGTATATTGGCCCCGAAATTTGCACAGGTGTGCCATGGACAGAAACAGGAGGCCCCGACAATCTTGCCATCACGCTGAAGTCCGGCAACTTTGGCAACGATCATTTTTTTGAAACCGCCATCGCGATGCTGGATGTTGCTTGAAAAAAGAAATCATCACTGAAACCGAAGTGAACCACCATGAATCAGGACATCGGAACCGAGCGTGAACTGCGTGAACGAATCGCAATGCACGGCAAATCCATTTTTGACCGCGGTCTGACTGCCGGCAGTTCGGGCAACATCAGCGTGCGTATACCCGGCAAATCAGGCGGCATGTTGGTCACACCCACGAATTCCTGCCTGGGTCGTCTGGACCCCGACCGCATCACCAAACTGGATGCACTGGGCAATGTAGTTTCCGGAGATCAGCCCAGCAAGGAAGCATTTTTGCATCACAGTGTCTACGATGTTCGCGCCGATTCGCAGTCGATCGTGCACCTGCATTCGACGAACTCCGTCGCGGTTTCTGTGATTGCCGATATCGATCCGAACGACGTGTTGCCACCAATCACGGCTTACTACGTGATGCGCGTCGGTCGCCTGCCGCTAATTCCTTATTACGCACCGGGCGACAAAGAACTGGCCGAAGCGGTGCGCGAAAAAGCCAAAGAATCGCACAGCCTGTTGTTGGCCAATCACGGACCGGTGATCGCGGGTAAATCCCTCGACGCAGCGGTCAATGCGACAGAGGAACTGGAAGAAACCGCCAAGCTGTATCTGATGTTGCGAAATATTCCGATCCGCGCGCTGTCGGTCGAACAGTGTGATGAGTTGAAAGCACGGTTTTCCTGATCTTCGTCGCTGGTCATGACGCACATGGGCCACGGCTTTAACGCTGATTTCTGGGTCCCGTCACGAGGATTACCTGTGTCGTCGGCGTAGCCTTGAGGTATTTGAATCCCAACATCAAAATGGTGTCCTGTCGAGATGAAAGAAAGCCACACCTGAAAACGGGGCCGACCTACATGGTATTCGTCCTGTAAGCCTAGGTCCAAACGATATCATTGCAAAAACAGGACACTCTCAGGCAGGGCGACATTCTTCACATCCCGACATCCAATTTTTCCGGTTTAAACATTTCATACCAATCATCCATAGGACTATTGTCACCCATGTTTATCATCGCCGTCGAATTCAAAATCCATCCCGCCAACGCCGATCAATTTCGGGAAATGATTCTCAAACAGGCCGCTAACTCACTCGCACTGGAACCGGACTGTCACCAGTTCGATGTCTGTTTCGCAATCGACGATCCGACACACTGTTTCCTGTACGAAAAATACACCGATGCAGCGGCATTTGAAATTCACAAAAACACGCCTCACTTCATCCAGTTCAGCGACGACGTTGCCCCGTGGATACAATCCAAAGAAGTCAAATCATGGAAATGTCTGCCATCACCATCGTGAGATACATCGCTTGCGAGACAATTGCGCAGTTAGGTGTCAACAAGGACCAAGCGCGCGCTTAAATGAAACAGGTTGGACCCATCCAAACCGGCGGTTCGGGTAACAATCGGCACTTCCAGCCGGGGACCGATGCAAATCCCTGCTACTCGCGCCAAGCTTCTTTGAGATTGATGTCGGATTTTGATGTGTCGTCAACCAACTTACCCGGATCTTCGGTTTCGAAAGTGACCCGTGACTCCAACATGGACCGCTCACTCTCCCCGACAATTTCCGAGGAGCTAAATATGGCCGATGTCTGGTCGCCGCCAAATTCAGTCACCGCTGAAGCAGGAACGTATGCGCTTTGCCGAGTAGTTTTTTGGGTTGTCGCGGTAGGCTCGACCCCGCAACCACTAACAATCACCAGACCACCAAACATTAAACTTACCGATCTCAGCGCAAAACTCGTTCTCATATAGAATTACTCTTTCTTTAGTGATTTACCGGATGGGATCCGTTATAAACAATGAAATAATGGGCGGCAGGGCATCCCCTCTTATGAGGGGCGAGTATAAAGACTGCTCCGATCAATCCCAAGAGCGGTTCCTTGCAGTACCGACAAAATACCGGTAAAAAACGAGTGGTGAGGCGAGGCTTGGTCGCACAGGTGTGTTGGTGTATGGGTGCGTAAGCCTCTACAGATAATACAGCACCAGACACAGGCCTAGGATCAGCGTCGCCCAGACAGCCATCGTATTGGTCGACCACGCCCGGCCCATCAGTCCGCCCTCATGGAACCACTTTTGGCCCGTTCGGATCACGCTGCCTACGATCGCCAAAAATGCCTTTCGAGCACCGCGGTCGATTGCCAGAACGACAGTCCCACCAACACCAATCGCACCCGGTAGCAGCCTTCGGTAAACCCAGTCGGTATCCAGATTGGTTGCACGAATTTCTGACGGATAAAGCTTCGTCTTCATCAGGACCACAAACGCCAACGCAGCGAACAGCAGCAACTGCAATTGCAGTGTCACATGCGACAACGTGTAGGGTGCATAGTGAGACTCATAAGGCAGCAAGCCATACAGCAGCGGGTAGGCGATTCCCAGCAAGATACACAATCCCGCAGCAAGCGCCATCGCCAGCAACATATTCCAGGGCGCTTCTTGGGGACGTTTGCCTGAATCGTGAGCGAAGAATGCAAAGAACGGAATTTTGATCCCCGAGTGTTCCATCACGCCCGCCGATGCGATCAATAACACCAGCCACGGCCAGAACAAATCCGCCTGTGCCGCAGCCGAAATGATCATCGATTTGCTGACAAAACCACTCAACAATGGAAACCCGGAAATGGATCCCGCACCAATCATACAAAACCCGGTCGTCCACGGCATCGACTTGTGCAGCCCACCCAGCTCTGTCGCTTTGGTGGTGCCCACGCGATGCAGGACTGCTCCCATCGACATAAACAGCAGCGCCTTATAGATAATATGGCAAAACGCATGAGCCGCCATGCCGTTGATCGCCAGTTCGGATCCAATACCGATGCCGACCACCATAAAACCCAACTGGTTGTTCAGACTGTAGGCCAACACGCGGCGAAGGTCGTTTTCAATCACCGCAAAAATGATCGGAAACAGGGTCATCGCGCTGCCGATCCAAATCAGTTCTTCAGTCCCTGCAAAACCCCGGGCCAGTGAATACACAGCCAACTTCGTCGTAAAAGCGCTGAGAAACACGGTGCCGGTGGGCGTGGCCTGCGGATACGAATCCTGCAACCAGTTATGCAACAGCGGAAACGCACACTTGATCCCGAACGCCAGAAAAATCAATAGACCGGACACCGACAGACCGCCTTCATCCTGGTACAGTCCAATCGCACCAATTTCGCCCAACGCCCCAAACGAAACAGCGCCCGTTTCGGACAGTCGCATGATCGCACCAGATAACAGCAGAACCCCCGAACCGACCTGGATCATCAGGTACCGCATTCCCGATCGATACGAAGCACTGGTGTTGCTGGCCCACACCAGCACCACGCTGGTAATGGCAGTCAATTCCCAAAACACAAACAGCGTCATCAAATCACCCGCACACGACGCTGCGATCGCACCACCGGCATACATCATTCCGGAGATATGCTGTTTGACATCGGTCACGTGCAGTGCATAGATCGACGACACAATCGCCGCCAGATGAAACACCAGTCCAAAAATAAAGCTCAATCGGTCAATCCGCACCATCGCCAAGGTCTGGTCGAACAATTCGAACTGGCCAAAGACCCCCATGGGCGTCAACAAAAACAACACTAGGCTGGCGATCGACAATACCAAACTGCCCCACGCGGCGCGACGGCCCAACAGTGGCAACAGCAGCGCCCCCAGAATCATGAGGGTGCCCGGCGGCAACTGCTGAAGGAAACCTGCCGGCAGGTCGGCCGCAGATGCCGCCACCTGAGCCAGCGCCTCGGAGGTAGCATTTACGTGATCGCCATGGCCTGCGTGGCTGGCATGATCGCCCAACAACCCAAAAAGATTACCGATCATAGTAATCCTCCGATCGACGAATCACGGTTCTCAATATCGTTCCCAAAAACACGACCACCACAAATGCCAAAAAACCAATCAACGCCTGGTACCCAAACATTTGCTCGATCGGAAAATGTGCCGGATGATGGTCGTCATAAAACGACTTTCCAAAAATGGCCTCGACCGCCAGCAACACCAAGCAAGCGCTCACCAGTGCGACAATCAACCGGTTGATATTGGCCGGTTTGTCGAACCAGCCTGGCGAATTTGCCTCAGAGTTTTCAGTCATGGGATTAGTGTCCTGCCTGCACGATTGGAAGCAACCATTGGTAAATGTGATTGGCAAAGAAAAACAGAGCCACACTGCCAACGGCCGTGATGCACAGCGGCACCACGCACAGCAACGGCCCCTCCTTGATCTTCCAGCCGCCAGCGCCGCTGTGTTTATCCTGGGTATCCTCCTCCGGCGTTTCCACCGGAGCCATGAACGCCCGAATCGGGATCGGCACCAGATACGCGATATTCAACAGCGAACTGATCATCAACGCCCCCATCAAAAAGGCCTTGCCTGAATCAACCGCCCCGAGTGCCAGAAAATATTTGCTCCATGCACCTCCGCCGGGCGGCAACCCAATGATGCTGATGGTGGCGATCAAAAATGCACCGAAGGTAAACGGCATCGCGCGTCCCAGCCCGCGCATGTCGCTGATGTTGGATTTATGTGCCCCCACGTAAATTGCACCGGCACAGAAAAACAGGGTAATCTTCCCCACCGCATGCATCGCAATGTGCATACCGCCACCGATGATGCTGGCCTCGGTCGCAATCGCGGCACCCAATGTAATGTAGGCCAGCTGACTGATCGTCGAATACGCCAGTCGCGCCTTGAGGTTGTCTTTGGTCATCGCCACCAGAGACGCCAGCAAAATCGAAGCCGCTGCCACATGGCAAATCCAGTCACCAGCATGGGTATCGGCAATCAAATCGATCCCAAAAATATAGACAGCGATCTTCAGTACCGAAAACACACCAACTTTCACGACCGCCACCGCGTGCAGTAGTGCGCTGACGGGCGTCGGCGCGACCATCGCCGCCGGCAACCACCGGTGAAACGGCATCAACGCCGCTTTCCCGATACCGAAGGCAAACAGACAAAACAAAATCGCCAACTGCCTCTGGCTGATCTTGCCCTCGGAAAACGCAGTGGCCAAAACGCCGCCCTCGGTAAAATCCAGCGTACCAGTCACGCTCCAGGTCCACGCGATCGCCAACATAAAAAATGCCACCGAAGTCGACAGCAAAATGCCTAGGTAGACCCGACCTCCGTTGCGTGCTTTTTCGTCGCCGTGATGCGTCACCAACGGGTATGTCGAAAGGGTCATCACTTCATACATCACAAATAATGTAAACAGGTTCGCCGAAAATGCGGCCGCCAACGCCGCGAAAATGGCAATCGCGAAACAGGCAAAAAATCGCGTCTGGTTGATTTCGTGATGGCCCCGCATGTATCCGATGGCGTAGATCGTCGTCAGCACCCACAATCCCGCTGCCACCAGTGCAAACAACATCCCCAATGGTTCAACCGTGAACGCAATCTCGAACCCGGGCATCATCACATCACCCAGGCTCCAGTGAGGTCGCGCACCGGAAAAAACATGTCCTGCCAGACAGCACGTCACGTAAAACAGCACCGACGAAACAGTAATCGTGCAGGCCTCGCGCAGATTGGGGATCCTGCCGGCGACCACCACCAGTAGCAGCGCCACCAACGGCAACGCCAGACATATTTGAATCATGGCCTCGGGAGTCACGTTATTCATGGTGTGCCTCCTCCCAGCAGGACTCGAGCCGCATCACCTGCCAGCCCCGCCGACCAGGTGGTCCACACACCAAACACCACTGTTGCTCCGACGACCACCCAGGTCGTGACCAGCATGATCAATGGTGCCTCCGTCGCTTTTTTGGCTTTCTCCGAGGGTGGCGAAAAATACAGCACTTCCACCACCTGCCAGATATAAATAACAGCCAGCAACGAACTGACCAACATCAGTGCCGCGACCGGATAAAGTTCATTCTCCATCGCCGCAGTCAGTAGCAACCATTTGCTGATGAATCCGCAGGTCACCGGCACGCCGATCAGGCCCAAACCTCCAGTCGCCCACGCTAGGGACGTCCAAGGCATCGTCTT
Organism: uncultured Pirellulaceae bacterium; assembly: GCA_937967505.1. Lineage (GTDB taxonomy): Bacteria > Planctomycetota > Planctomycetia > Pirellulales > Pirellulaceae > Mariniblastus. The sequence goes on from CALCJM010000020.1 coordinate 29,883, forward strand.
TCCGGCACCACGCCAGTCGTCTAGGTGCACCGACCCCAATCGCAATGCAAAACAGCCAACCGCCATAAACAACCCGCCCTTGATTAGTGCATGGTTAAACATGTGTACGATACCGGCAGTCAATCCGTGCTGGTTGGCCATACTGATACCCAGCAACATATATCCGATCTGGGCGATACTGGAATACGCCAGACGGCGCTTGATGTTGGTTTGATAAATTGCGGCAATCGACGCCACGAAAATCCCCACCAGCGAAAACGACCACAGCGCGGTATCCAGCGGCAGCAGCTCAAAGGCAAACGTCGGTGTAAAGATTCCGAACACGATCCGGATAAACGCGTACACCGAAACTTTCGTCGCCGTGGCAGCCACGAAACACGTCACCACCGACGGGGCATAGGTATAGGAGTTGGGCAACCACGTATGCAATGGGAACACGGCCATCTTGATGCACAGGCCCACCGTCAAAAAGGCAAACGCCACCAGCATCGTGCGCGAGCCCTCCCAGTGCGGAGGCCCTTGGACTCCATCGACCACCACGCCCGCCGTGCGATAGCTTTCCAGTTGCACACCAATGTCGGCCATATTCAGCGTGCCGGTCATCTGATACAGCAGCCCGATGCCAATCAGTAAAAACGTCGCCCCAATGGTCCCCATAATCAGGTACTGGAACGCTGCCAATGGGGCGCGGCGTGTTTTGCCTAGGCTGATCAGGGCATAAGTTGACAGGGACGAGATTTCCAGAAAAACAAACACGTTGAACAGATCGCCGGTAGCACACATACCCAGCAATCCCGTCATACACAGCAGGTACAGCGCATAAAACATGTAGTGCTTTGACTGAGGCACTTCGTCACTCAGGCTGGGGCCGGAATACATCAGCACAATCGCGCCCATCCCGGAGATAAACGTCATCAGAAACGCATTCAACGGATCTATTGCGTATTCGATCCCGTACGGCGGTTCCCAGCCACCGAGATAATAGGAGATCTTGCCCACGGCGCTGACTTTCGCCACCAGCCAAACCGACAGACCAAACGTGATCCAACAAACCACCCAAGACAGTAGTTTCGCCATCGTGCGCGCCCCCAACAGCACGCACAGTGGCGCTGCGATCAGCGGGACGACGATCGTCAGAACCGGCAAATGGAAATCAAGATACTCGATCACTGCCGTCGATCCATCTGTAAAATTTCATCTTCTTCAATCGTTCCGTAATCTTCGCTGATCCGCACGATCAATGACAGTGCCACCGCCGTGGTCGCGATCCCCACAACAATCGCCGTCAGCATCAACACGCTGGGCAACGGATTGGTATAGATCACTCCTGCGGTTTCGGTGACCCCATGGATCGCATCACCGGTTGCATCATGCGTTAATTCATGTGCCAATTCATGTGCCAATTCGGTGACATGGTCCGCATGGCCATGGTCAACCGTTTCATTTGCTGCCGTTGCGTTCGCTGCTGGTGTGTGGCCACTTGGGGCCGCATGCGTATCATGCTGGTCATGAGCATCGTGTTGGCCGGCCAACGCGGGCGGAATGACAGGCGCGGTCCCGCCGGTGACTTTTCCCATCGTGATATACAACAGCACCACCGAGACCTGAAAAATGTTCAGCCCAATCACTGTTTTAATCATGTTCTTGCGGGCGATCACAATGTAAAAACCCGTCATCATCAGAAACACGACGATCCAGTAATTATATAATCCAAAAAACTGATCGCTGCTCATGCTGACGCCTTTTCATTAAACAGCCGCGACCGTCCGGCGAAACAGTAAAAGATCATGGTCATCACGGCGGTCACGGTAATGCCCACGCCAAATTCAACCAGAAAAATCCCCAGATGCTGACCATGCGGCAAAAATCCGTGCAGAACATCATGGTTCAACGCTTCGTAGTCTAGGAAATTGGCCGGCACCTGACCACCATCGTGCGTTCGCCCAATCAGCGTCGTGGCAATACCGGTCCCCGCATAAATCAAAACTCCCAGCGCAATCAATTTTTCGATCACCCTCGGTGGAGCCACTTCCTGAACGGCCGGCAAACCAAACACCAATCCGTACAGAATCAACGCCGACGCCAGAATCACACCTGCCTGAAAACCGCCACCGGGTCCAAAGTCACCGTGAAACTGCACATACAAACCAAACAGCAAAATGTAGGGAATGATCAGCTTGCTGACCACGCGAATAATGGGGAACGAATTCACGAGGACCTCCCTTTCTTTTCGGTCGAAGCAGATTTTTGGGTCACCCGGTGATCGCAATCTTCTGGATCGCGTCGCAGGATCATCAACACCGCGATGCCGGCGGTAAAAATCACCGCGGTTTCGCCCAGCGTATCGTAGCCGCGATAACTGGCCAACAACGCGGTCACCACGTTGGGCAAACCATGCATGTCGTGCTGTGATTTTTCGACAAACCCCGGCTCGATGCGTGTTTGCACCGGTGCTGCCGGATCGCCAAAGTGCGGCATATCCAGCGTGCCGTAGACTAGGGCGGCACCGGTGATGCCGACCACCAACAGCGGCACAATCGGCGAAGCGGTGGTGGGTTTCTCTTTCTTGCCGGCCAACGCCAAAGTGCCCAACATCAGAAACGTGGAAATCCCCGCACCGACCGCCGCTTCGGTGAACGCCACGTCCGGTGCATCCAGAATCAACATCCAACTGGCACCCAGGAAACTAAAGATGCCGGTAAACATCACAGCAGCCCACAAATCCCGCATGCGTGCGATCGCGATTGCCGTCACCGCCAGCAACGTCAGAATGGAAACAGAAACAAACATGGATCGCTAACCGTCTTTCTTGTCGGTGACGGGATCGAGCCCCTGCATGATCGCCGATTTGGCCAGGGCGTGGCATGAACTGGGACTGACCACAAACAAAAAAAACAAAATGATCGCCAGCTTCACTGTCGCGAGAGTCAGTCCAGTTTGGAACATCAACCCGAAAATAATCAGTGCAGCGCCCAAGGTGTCGGTGATGCCGCCACCGTGCAGGCGCGAATAGAATTCAGGCATCCTGAGAATCCCAATGCCCCCAATCACCGAAAATGCGGCTCCTCCGGTCAGAAACAGCCACGTCACCACATCCAGCAACATCATGACGTTACCTTGCCTTCCAGTTCGGTTTTCTGCTTGTGAGACAACCGGCCAACCTTTTCAGGATCGCCAAAGGTGCCGAATTCAGAAAATTTCAACAGCGCCACCATGCCAATAAAGTTCATCAGGCTGTACAACAGCGCCAGATCCAGAAAATCGTGACGAACAGGATGCTTCAATACGCAAATCACGCAGATCAACAACACTGTTTTAGTGCCGAACATATTGATCGCCAGCACGCGATCAAACACCGTCGGGCCCAACATCGCGCGAATCAGCGCCAGCGACATCGTGATGATGATGGATACGGAAGCAACAAGGTACACAGAGTTTTCCTTGGGGATTCAGAGCAGCAATCACAACCACTGCCGCACTGTTATTGAGTTTGATCTACTGTTCCAGTTTCTGAATTCGCCGATCCATATCGCCGGAGATATCTTCGGCGGCACCTTCGAACGACAGGGCGTGGACCATAATTTCGTCGCCTTCCATTTTGACCGAAATTGTGCCGGGGGTCAGCGTGATGGCGTTGGCCAGCATGACTTTTCCCAACTCGCTTTGTGGACCTGCGGGCACAGTGACGACGTTGCGTTTCAGATTCATTTTGGGCGACAGAATGATTTTGGCGACGTTAATATTGGAGATCACAATCTCCTTGAACAGCCACGGCGCAAACTGGATAAACGGGCGAACCCCCATCTGCACCGGCGCTCCTTCTTCATCGACGATTCGCATTCGCCAAGAGATCCACAGCGAAAACAGCACCGATCCCGCCCCCAGAAAAACCATGAACGGCTCGATGTGCCCCGACCAAAGAAACCAGACCGCCGTCAGTGTCAGCAGCAGCGAAATGACGTATTTCATGGCAGCGCGGTTTAAAGGCTCAGGGAAGACGCAAACAGGAAATTCTGTCAGCAAAGCCCGCCAATATAGCCGCGACCGGGTATCTGTTAAAGGCCGGATTCCACTTGGATCGGGGCGTCCGGTCGCCCGCCACAAAAAAATTGATGCGCACCAGCCCGCAATGCACGCCAGCCCGACTCGACCCCGCAATTATGCCCGGAGAACATCCTACAAGTCATCAATCTCGTCGGTCAGTGAGAAATCATCCGGTTCCGAGTCATCATCGTCCGGTTCCTCAACTGATTCACCCATCGTCCGATTGATCTGACTTTCCATCACCGTTTTGTTTGAGTCGATTGACTGCGTCGCCAGAGGTTTCAGGTCCGTCTGCGAAGCGCGAGATTCATCAGGACCTGCATTGGGCGGATCGGGCAAATTGGCCATGGCCGTCTGCGTGGCTGCCAACCCCTTGGTCTTACGATCGTGTTTTGCCCACCAACGGTCGGCCGTTTCGCTATCCCACTGACCGGCATCATTGCATGCGGCCAACTGCCGCGCCAGGTCACGGGCGGTCTGAGGGCGTTTGGAACGATCTTTCTCAAGGCAGCTCATGATGATCGATTCTAGGTCCTCGGGGAATGCACCCACGATATCCGACGGAGACGCGGGGACTTCTGAAATCTGTTTGTTGCACAATTCGCGTGTCGAATTGGCGAAAAAAATTGGTTTTCCGGTGGCCAGAAACCACGCGACCGCACCCACCGAATAAATATCGCTACAGGCGTCCACGCTACCGGGGTTTTGAATGGACTCCGGAGACATATACAGCGGTGTTCCGGCCACCCCGGTAACCGCCCCCATCTCTTCGCGGTCCTGCACCAAACCAAAATCGAGCACTTTAACCACATCGCTGTCTCCGCCGCGCCGGTTGAGCATAATGTTGGCCGGCTTCACATCGCGATGCACCAGTCCATGGCTGTGTGCCTCGTACAGCGAACGGCATACCTGTTCGATAATGTGAATAATTCGGGCAGGCTCTTGTGGACCATATTGAGCAACCAGATCCTGAAGCTCGATACCGTCCAAAAACTCCATCGCATAATAGAAGACTCCTTCAGGTGTTCTACCAAAATCATAGATCGCAACGGTGTTGGGGTGATTCAACTGACTGGTGATTTGCACCTCGCGCTCAAACCCAGTGATCGCTCGTTCGGATACCTTGTCCGAATTAATCAACTTGATCGCTGTTGGCCGCCGTAGCATCGCGTGCTTTCCGCGATAGACGACACCCATCGCGCCTTCGCCCAGTTTCTGCTCAAGCTGATACTGGCCCAATTTTTTGGCCTTGATGGCAGTTTCCCGGGCTTTCTTCTGTAGGCGGGCCACGATAATCGTGAAAGCAAAGATCGCCACCGACGCGGCGGTCAATAACAGCAGCAATCCCCAAAACGCCCGTTTCAGAATTGTCAGAGGATGATAGGCTTCGGCAACATCTTCTTCCGTGGTGACACCAAACCCATACTTCGGTAACCACGACCACGCACCGACGACCGGTACGCCCCGGTAGTCATTGTATCCCTCGACATCGACCTCGTTTTCCCCGCTGACGGCGCTTTCGGCCATGCGAGTCAGCGACTGTTCGGCCCGCCGCACCTTAGGGCGGAACCCCTCGGTCATGTTGCCGCCCGGATCTCGCACCTGGATTTGTAGCAGCGACCGCGAGTCGTCGGTGTCCTTGATCAATCCCAGCAGGATCAGGTCTTCATCGAAACGACTGTTGGATATCATCACACCATGCCGATCAAAGGCGTATGTCTCACCCGATTCTCCGATCCGTCCCAGTTGCAAGATACGGGTAAACTCTTTTTCAGGACGGATCCGAAGTGCCAAACAGGCCACCACCTGAAAGTTGTTATCTCTTACCGGGGCCGCCACCAGCATCGTGGGAACCTCCGTTTTGCGGCTTCCCTGTCCATCCTGAATCGCTGCCACACTCAGGAAGGGGCGCGATACCGTTGGTTCACCATCGACTACTTTGGTCATCCAGTCGATGTAAGCGCGAATGTTTTTCTGCCCAACCAGTTCGGTCTCCGAAGCGGCGATCACTTCTCCCGCACGATCCAACAACACAAACCCCATGTAGTCCTGAGCCGTTAACGAAGGAGCCAGCAGTTTGGCAAACCGCGACTGGATTCCCTCTTCACTTCCCGGATCAACCAGATCTCCATCACGGTCATCAACCGGTTCGGTCGCCTCGTCATCCACCTGGATCGCGCCAGTGGGAATAATGGGAGCCTCGCCCAACATGGTCAGTGTCATGCTTCTGACGTTAATGTTGTTGGCCAATGATTCTGCATTACCTTCCTGTGAAACCAGCCAGGTACGCAGCATGGCGGTTTCCACATTCAACAGCGTCTGTAGCTCCGATTTGAGGCTGGCCTTCATCGTGGATTCGATCGAATTGTGCACTAACACTCCAATGACAGCCAGCAAAATCGTCGCCAACAGCGGCCACACCCAAAGATGCCGCGCCAGAAAAGAACCGGTCGATTTAAGACTTTGCGTCAACGTGGCCGATTTGAATGTCATGCCACCTTTGCCGCTCAGGTTGGTATTGGTGCGCTGATATTTTGGTTTAAATAACTCGTTGGCTTTCACTGCCTTACCCATCACTTAACGTACGGCTGATTTGATTGAAGGGAGGTTTGGTTCCGTTTCCTTGTGCAAGCCCCCAATATAGTTACCAGAGCACCTACCGGTGGCGATTCCCGGGGAAAAGATACGATTCCTGATCGTCGCAGGCCGTAAGGCGACTGGCGGTTAGGAATTTACCATCCGTTGGCGACGCTGGCAGCATCGCCAACGGTAAGCTTTCAACTGCCAATCGCCTAAATACCCGGCTGGCCCAAAAGATAGTCAAAAAAGATGGTCAAAAACGATCTTTCAGAGATCGCCACCGGTAACCGTGCGCCCGTCCGCCGCACCGCCCAGACGCTGCACCACACGATTCGTCGTGTCCCGATCGAGCCCAAGAACCGATCCGTCGCAACGCACAAAATTTACGGTCGTGTGCGCCGACCCAAATTGATAAAACCGCGAATCTTTACTGGTCCCAAAATTGGACGCAAATCCGTAGCCCTTGCCAAACGTCACCGCACCACCGCCCAGCACCCAATTCCACCGCCGGTCTTCATTGCGGTTGTCTCCCACACTTTCACCGAATAACAGCGTATTGGCCGAACCATCCCTAATCCGTTCCACCGCGTCTGCCTCGCGGTTTCTCAAGGGACCATAAAAGCCCTGCCAGTTCTCGTGCCCTCCTCCCGGAGATGTCGTGACCGCGATCGCGCCAATATTGGCGACGTAATTGGTCAAACCAAATTCGGGATCGGCCGCTAGGTCTTCCTCCGATTCCGGACCGGCCTTCAGTACAAACGTGGTCACGTCAGCATCGTTTCCATAAACAAGAATCGCAAACGCTTCCCGACGGGTCGCTGGAATATCCGACGGGCACAGCCAAGCAGCCGGTTGTTCAGACAAACCATGGACCACTCCCGAACCGCGACCGGGCCCGGTTGAACCGTCTTGCCCATTAAGCCAGTTAAACGCCGGTGCCCCCAAAGAGTATCCGCCATCAACCAGCACCCTCCGCCGGTCGGCCGCCAGCGGATCCAGACGGCCGAACAGATTGCGCAGTTCAATAAACGGCATGATCGCAACAAGGGCCGATGTCCCCTGATGCTCGTTGAGCGCTGCCACCGCCTGATCGCGCGTCGGGTTACCGCCTTCGCCCAGCGTGGCAGGCGGGAACGTCATATGGGCCGATTCATAATTTAACGCAGCAAGACCTATCTGTTTCAGGTTATTCATGCACTCCGTACGTCGCGCCGCGGCCCGGACCTGTTGCACCGCCGGCAGCAACATGCCGATCAAGATACCGATGACGGCAACCACCACCAGCAATTCGACAAGCGTGAATCCGGCTCGTTTGGACATCTGCGCGACCGACGGGATAAAGAATACGGAGAATACAGAGAATACGGTTGGATAAAGAATACGTCCGCAAAACAAACTACTCGGGATCAACCGACCGGAAATTCGCGTCAACGCGATTTCCGGGGCCTTCAATTTCTACTGCCGCCGGAGCCGGTGCGGCTGGTGTTTTCTCAACGTCGCGCTCCGCGCCGCAACCCAATGCCATGACCAAACCTGTTGCGGTCAACCATAGACTGGCGCATCGACGAAAGATTGGGGCTGGCGAAGCACAGTATTTCATAATTTGACCGGAAGAGAGGGGAGATTGACGAACCCGGAGACTCGGGTGGTTTCTCAATCTTCTTCGGTAATCCCCCCGAAGTCAAACAGAAACCCAAGATTCGCAACCTGACACAACTTGCACTACTTGCTGTCTCCCGAGTGATTGCCTGTCGGCTCTTTTTGAACCGGACGCTCCGAATTGGCCCACTGGGCCATCGAATCATCGTAGATACTCACGTCTTCAAATTCCAGAATAACCCCCAGTACGAACCACGGCATGGCGGCGTGTAAACCTTCGTTGCAATAGGCGATTACGGGGCGATTCGCCTCGCCCATCGCACCATGTGTCAAACCTTTGTCGGCATACAGCGCCCTTAATTCGACCGCCGATTTGAAAGTGCCGTCGGCGTTCAGGTTGTCTTTCCACGGTACGTTGATGGCCCCCGGAATGTGTCCACTTTTTTGATGTGGCTTGCCGGTGTGAAAAACCACGCCCGGTTTCTCCCCGGTAAATTGCTCGACCGGCCGACCATCAATCAGATACCCCGACGACGTGTCAACGATTTTGGCCACGCGCTGCGCATCGGCCCGCAGGCGCTTATGCTCGGTCGCCACCCGATAGCGCGTCGGCACGATGTCAGGAACAGCAGTGGTCGCCGAACGGTTACCGGACCACGCGCCCCAACCGCCGTCCAGAACCTGAACCCGATCATGCCCCCACACTTTCAATGTCCAGTACATCCTCGTGGACAATCGACTGGCAAACCGGTCGTACACGACGATGTGCGAGTCATTCGCAACGCCCAGTCGGCTCATCAATGCCGTCATCGATTTCAGGTCCAGTAGATTGTATCGATCGGGAGAGTGCGGATCGGTAATGTCTTTGATCCAATCGACATAGCGCGCTCCCGGCACATGCCCCTGATCATAACTCTCACGTTTGGCACCTATCTCTAGGATGATGATTTCATCACCGGAGGCCAGCGCGTCGGCCAGTTCAGTGGCCGACGCAAGCGCCGCGAGTGTGCTACCGGCCACATCGGCTCCCGATTGTTGCGGCACATCGACCGCCTGCGGGATAGCAGTCTGTCCCAAGCCGGTGCCGGGACAACACCAACACGATAGAACCACCGCGCATTTCATCGCTGTAAAAATCGGCCAATTCATGCTTTTCCATCCTGACCTGAAGGTTCCGGGGAAACAAATCTGCGACGCGCCATCAATCTACCAGAACCCCATCCCGGATTCCAGCAATCACGCGATTGGGATAAAACTTCGACTGCAAAGACCAGAAAAATCAACTGCCAAACGCCCTTTCCATGCAAATCCTCAACAGCCTTGTTCCGATTTTTTCTGTGATTGCGTTGGGAATGGTGTTGCGGCGGCGGGAGTTTCTAAGTGCCGAAACGACGCAGACATTTAACCGATTTGCCTATTTTTTCGCACTGCCCGCGTTTTTGTTCTACAAACTGGCCAGCGCCACGTCCGGCTCAGGGTCAGCCAATCTGATTCTCAATACCCTGTTGACGACAGTTGTGTTAACCGCAGCAGTTGGCTGGTTAACCACATGGATTTTTAAAATTCCATCCCACGTGCGCGGCGCGATGATTCAGGCGTCCTTTCGAGGAAATCTAGCGTTTATCGGACTGCCATTGGTCCTGTTCAGGATCTATGACCTGCCGATCGATCACAAAATGGCGCTCGAATCGGCGGTTCTGTTGGCACTGACGCCAGTCGTATTGTTTTTCAACGTGGGATCGGTGGTGGCGTTAGCAGTCTACAATCAGAAAACCGAATCCGCTATTTCGTTTGGCGCTCTGGCCGGAGCGATTGCCAAGAACCCCTTGATCTGGGCCTGTATAGGAGGAGCATTATTTCAGGGCATGGCATGGCCGTTGCCTACCGCAGTCGTTCGTACTTGCGAGGTCATCGGGGCGTCGGCATTCCCGATGGCATTGCTTGGTATCGGCAGTCAACTGGTTTCGATTTCCGTGCGAGGCGACTGGTCGCGCGCGCTGCTACCGACGGCGATCAAGTGCATCATCTGTCCGCTGCTGGGATGGAGCGTGGGAAGTTGGATCGGACTGTCAGGAATTGAATTGCAAGTCACCCTGATTTTGTGCGCCGCGCCAACAGCAGTTTCCAGTTACGTACTGGCCGAACAAATGGACGGTGATGCCGACCTGGCCGCCAGCGCCGTCGTAATCTGCACGGCATTCTCGTTGTTAACGTTGAGCATTTTGCTAACCTTGACGGGCGGTTGACCGGCAGATGAAAACGGACCCTAACATCCAGTACCCGGTACTCGCAAGCCTTAACAAAAAATCCTTCCACAGCCATCCGATATGGACCTAGCTCTTTACGAGCATACGAATCGGGAACGGAACCCATGCCTGTCGCCGGTCGTAAAGACATCGCGCTGAATTGGGACAGTACTCCTGCACTGGTGATCGAAACGATCGAAGTCTCAATATCGCCGTTTAATCAAGTGAATGAATCGTTTGCCCTAGCTGAAGGCGAGAATAAAACACTGGAGAGCTGTCTGGCGAAGGCCAGAGGTGCGCCGCCTTATTCCTTGCCGTTTTCAGAATCCTCCTTCTTTTCGGCGGGCCGGTGCGTCAATGGGGATGACTGGTCCAGTCGCGGATGACTGTCGCGCAGGTAATCGGCGGTAATTCCCGAGCCACCATTCATTCCGTCCATGTGCCGCAGCGTTTGGTAGATGGCGTGGATTGCCGCATCGACATCGCCAGTGTGCCCGGATTCGGAAATCGTATGCATGTTGCGGATCGGAAATCCAATCGATGTACAGGCCGAATCGATCGCCGCCAAAACAGCCGCCATCGCATCGGTGCCCGTGTCGCGACCGGCCAGTTCATGCTGAACCGGAATATCGTGTTCCAGAGAGACGGCTGTGATCATGCTGTTGAGCGCTGCGCTGGTGACCGCACCGTGGGTCAACGTGTAACCTGCGCCCATTGCGACCGGTTCGTAGCGGCGGTCACCGATCCCCGGTGCGGCAACAAAATCATGAGCCACATCGACGGCGATCGTGACGTCAGGACGAAAGTGTTCGGCCAGCACGCGGCTGCCAAACCGACCGATCTCTTCATGCGATGCAAACGCGCCCAGATACCTGACATTTTTCAGCGCGGACGATTCGGCAATCAACCGGGCAATTTCTGCCGTCACAAAACAGCCCAACCCGTTATCTAAGTAGGCTCCCGAAAACGTGTCGGGAGAGAAGCCACGTTCGATGGGGCGATCGTAGATAATCGGGTCGCCAGGACGAATGCCCAGAGCCTCAATTTGCCCCTTTTTATCTTCACCGTGAATGTGTAGTTCAAGGTACAGCATTTTGGTTTTGATGCCGTCGTCACCGCTGCGCAGTTTGGGGTCGGCGAAGTGGATCGCACCAATTGCCTCGATCGTGCCACCCTTGATTTCCCGCCAGTCGCCGGGGCTGTCGGGATCTTCGCTGAACAGTTTGACCTTGTGACCGATCAGTGTCGTGGGCAACATGGAATCGGAGTTGACCCAAATCTTTCCGTCATCGCCAATGCTGCGTACCTGCATGCGAATTTTGTCGGCGTGTCCGATCACCATGACTGAAAATGCGTCGTCATCACCGGGACGCGTATCCAACACCGTGCCAGCATTGCCCTTGAAAGAATGAATGGCCCAATCATCAGGCATAAACGACTTTAAAAACGGTTCCAGAATGCCTCTGGTCATGGATGCTTCCAGACCGATGGGGCTTGGCGCGTCGAGAATCTCACGCATTAGCCGGAATCGCTCGGGGGACATGGGTTGCTGCCAAGGTGGGGTTGATTCGCTCATGGTCGCTGTGAAAAAATTAGGTCAGTTGTTTTTGCGGTTTATCGAACTCGAACCCAATTTATAACCCAATCTACCCCGTCAACGTAGCAGGGCAGAAAATTGTGAGAAAACGGACAGAGAAAATGGTGACCGGCAACAATCGACATTTTCGTTAATCCTGAGAAACTCTTGCCCGAATCATTCGTTAAACGAGTTATAAATATCCACTAGGCTCATTCCTTCTTTTGGCATCCCCATGCAACTTTATCGCATTCTCTTTCTGGCTCTGATTTCTGCTGGCATCTTCGGTTTGACTGCCAACCGCGCAAACGCTACCTGCGCACTGGATTGGCCTCAGTATCGCGGTCCTGCTGCCGACGGAATCGCGGCGGCCGTCGACGGCGCAATTGATCCGGCTGGAGAGTTTGAGGTTCACTGGAAAGTACCGACGGCACTTGGATTCAGCTCGTTTTCAATCGCCAATGGCCGCGTGTTCACATTGATCGCTGAACAAGATGCGGAAGTTCTGTTGGCACTGGACGAGACATCGGGTGCGGAGATTTGGCGAGCCCAATTGGGTTCCAACAAGTACCGTGGTGGAGGCGGAGCCGGAGCGCCAAACAATCGCGGCGGCGACGGTCCACGTACGACGCCAACGGTCGATGGCGACAGGGTTTACGTTTACGACGCGGCGATGAACCTGGTTTGCTTTGATGCGACCGACGGTTCGGAAGTGTGGCGACACAGTATCATCACGGAGTTTTCCGGACGCAAGATTGCTTGGGAAAATGCGACCGCACCGATCACCAACGACAGGTTGCTGTTCGTTTCCGGTGGTGGAGCGGGGCAATCGTTGCTGGCCTTCGACAAGACGACCGGTAAAATTGCTTGGAAAACAGGCGATGAAAAAATGACTCACGCCACCCCCGTGCTGCGGACTATTAACGATAATCCGCAAGTGATCTTCTTCATGCAGTCGGGGCTAATTTCGGTCCGCCCCGACGACGGCAAAGAACTCTGGCGCACACCGTTTCCCTTCCGCGTTTCATCCGCCGCATCGCCGGTGGTGGAAAACGATCTCGTGTATTGTTCGGCCGGATACGGGATGGGTGCGGGGCTGTTTCGCGTCAATGACACCGCCACACCCGAAAAGATTTGGACGAAGCCCAATCGTCTGATGAATCACTGGAGCACACCAGTGGTTGTCGATGGTCATCTGTACGGGATTTACAAGGTCAAAAAGTATGGCAAAGCGCCACTGCAATGTGTTGAACTGAAAACGGGTGAAATTAAATGGTCACAGAATAATTTCGGCCCTGGTAATTGTATTCTGGTCGGGGACAAACTGGCGGTGCTGTCTGATGCGGGCGCACTGGTGGTCGTGAAAGCCAGCCCCGATCAATACACCGAACTGGCTCGACAGAAAGTGCTGAAGGGCAAGTGCTGGTCAACGCCGGCGTTCAGCGATGGAAAAATTTATATTCGCAGCACCGAAGAAGGCGCCTGCGTCAGTTTCAAGCCAGTCTCGAATGACCATTGATTCGTGGCCATTAACAAATGACACTTTCTTGCCTCGTTTTATTAACGGGCGGTGCAATTCAAAAATCCACACGCCTTCAAGGTGCCCTATTTGCCAGGGTATTCCTCGGCTGTCCAGCGTTTCACCAGCGAGCCATTCTGGCCGGTTTCTGATTTGGGTTTTTGCATCGAGCGGCGGTGTTGCATCGTTTTGGCCAGATCCGCATGGTTATTTTGCATCAGGCGACTTTCGCCCATCTCCCACGGCAGCACGTAGGCTTGCGAGATGTCATCAACGCTGCGAAACCACGCCCGGCTGGCTTCGGCATCCAGCTCGCGGCGCACCATGCGGGTGATGCGGCCCTGAATCTTGTCCCACAGCGCGACATCCGGCCACTGATCGGGGGTAAGTGCGAAAGCCGCCGCCGCATCGACGATCAGGCGGTCTCCGCCGGGCCCGGATTTCAGAGGCTCCGGCAGGGCTGCGAGCATGGCCCTGACGACATCGCCGAAGGGAGCGATCGCCGTTGCCACATCGCGACCGACATCCTGATGAGGCAATCGTATTTCGACGACCTGCGGTTTTGTCGGGCAACTGCATCCATCGTGGTGGTAGTATTCAGCTTGACTCAGTTTCCCGCCGGAGGATTTGCCACGCACTTTACGATAGGTAGAATCCTGAGTCAGAACATTTTTACAGACAACCAACCCTTCGGTTTCAACCAACGTTAAAAATGCGTCCTTATATGGCGGCGACAGTAAGTGGTCGTGCAAATAGTCGCTGCTACCGGCGTCGCCGGTGGAGGCCTGAGCGTTAGCCGGGGCAGGGCCGTGGATGACAATGCCGAAGTGATGCGGCCGTGTCGTGTGGTACTGAATGTTACCAAGTGTCAGGATTGAGTGCGCATCGGTGGCAGATGAAGCAACGGTCATCTTGATTTCCGGAGTGTTGGATTACATAACTGGACGGGTAAAACTATATGACAGACTCGACTGCCGCGTCAGATGCAAATACCGGAAAATTTCGCGTGGTGGAGGCATTGTGGCCGCGCGACAAGGCAAAACTGCATGCAGTGCGATACCAGGTGTTTGTTGTGGAACAACAGGTGCCGGAGGAACTGGAGTGGGTGGGGGACGATGATCAGTATGCCGCGCTGCTGGCGCTCGATATAGATCAGCAGCCGATCGGAACCGGGCGGATTTCAGCGGATGGCGTAATTGGGCGGATGGCGGTGCTGAAAGATTGGCGTCGATGCGGCGTTGGATCGGCGTTGTTGCAGCAGTTGATTGAACTGGGGGCGGCGATGGGGCACCGGCAGCTCACGCTTTCGGCGCAATTGCACGCGCTTGAGTTTTATATCGCCCACGGTTTTGTTGCCCGGGGTACGGTCTATCTGGATGCCGGCATCGAGCACCGCACGATGACGCGCACGGTGCCTGATTCGCTGGAGTAGTGCGCTTCATTCTTCAGAAATTTTCAGCAACCGTTCCACATCTCTGTCGGATGCGTCCAGCACAATCGCCAACAGGCTTAACAGTAGCATGATCACGGCCACCAACACCGGGTGCAGTTGGTCGATTGAAAGTTGGCTGCTCTGGGTGCGCTGCCGCGCCCAGTGGCTGGGTGTCTGCCAGCCCATGGTTGTGTAACGGAGTTCGTTGGTGATTTGAATCGGCGGAGATTCTTTTTCCGAAGCGGCGGAGGCAATCGATGCGACCTGCGCCGGTGTCGTGTTGAGATCAGCGTTATAGTGCCGAATGCCCCAAACGCACAGCAGAGTCCAGCCGCAGAAGGCAGCACTCATCAGCGCGAACGACGTGGCGGATTTCAAAAATGGCAAAATCTGCATTCGAAACATGTGAATTGACGGTCATAGCGAAGGTGGGAAACCGGTACCGATCTCGCAAGTTGTTGCGGGCGCGGCGGGCTGTTTTGAAGGGGGTGCGTTTGGACAGAGCCAACGAACGCGCGGTGACATCTATCTGGCAATCGGAATGCCAAACACGGGTGCGAAATCCGGATATCACACGCCACCGGAGCAGAGAGATGACGAAAGTTGGCGATTCACCATGATTCCCCTTAGAAGGACCGGCCAGAGCCGGTGATCGAAAAGTCTTGCTGGCGGGCGACCAGCACCCCGACGCGGCCTAATGGATGAGGCGAAACAGCATCAGGGAGGCCGGTCATTGATGCCAAAAAGCGACGGTGTTGCCGATTTTCAACCGTCCGACTTGCGGCGGTAGCTACCCGACCGATCGACGGTGGACTACGTCAATGCCAGCGGTACGGCCGGCAATCTCTCAATTGGCCAGTGTAAACGGGGACAAATCCAGTCGTTAATGGCCAATGAAAACCGTTTTTACCCAGCCAACGGCCTATATTTTCGCTGGCGAACGGATAATAATGACGCGTCAAAAACGGCTGCTGCGAGACTGGAAAACAATTGGATTCTGCGGATTGGGCGAGCCGCTGGAAGACAAAGTCTTGAGGTCAAGTTTACCCGCCCCGGCGCTCGACCTTTCAATAGTTCGATTCACGACTCCAGGACATTTAAATCAGTGAAAACCACCAAAAAAGAATCCAAACCGGCACCGAAAGCGGAAGGAAACGGCGCTGCTGACGGCGGTGACAAAACGGCCCATGATCAGGCTCAGGATGATGCCGTGGCCCGCATGGTTGCGCGATTTACGACCAAACAGGAAGAAAAAGAGGTCGATAAGCTGTTCCGGGCGCTGGTGAAACTGGAGGGGAGTGACCTGCACCTGAAAGTGGGGAAGCCTCCTATCGTGCGTGTCAATGGAACGCTAAAACCGCTCAATCGTGGTCCAATCGAAATGGAGGAGATGGCGCGGTTGTTATTTCCCATGATGGGCGAGCGAAACCGCCGGATCTTCGATGAAGAAGGCGGTGCAGATTTCGCGTACACCGTTGATGTGGACGGCACGATCTGGCGATTCCGCGTGAATATGCTCCAGCAGCTGGGGAAGATCGGATTGGTTGCCCGCCGCGTCAACAATCATATTCCCAATTTCGAAGGCTTGTATCTGCCGCCAACGGTGGAAACGCTATGTCACTTCGACCAAGGGATGATCTTGCTGGCCGGTGTGACGGGTTCCGGCAAAAGTACCACGATCGCGTCGATGCTGAACTATATTAATCGCAGTTACTCCAAGCATATTTTAACGCTGGAAGACCCGATCGAGTTTGTTTTCACCGACGATAAATGTCTGATTAACCAGCGCGAGGTCGGTATCGATGTGGTCGATTTTGGCGTCGGCATGAAGCATGCGGTTCGCGAAGATCCGGATATTATTCTGGTGGGCGAGCTCCGCGATGAAGAGACATTCATGACGGCGATTCACGCCGCCGAAACCGGTCACCTGGTCTTTGGAACAATTCACGCCTCCAGTGCGCCATCGACGATCGGCCGTATTCTGGATCTGTTCCCGGAAGAACTGCATGGCGCGATTCGCAATGCGATTGCGATGAACATGAAAGCCATCGTTGCTCAAAAACTGCTCAAGTCAATTAAGCCGGGCGTAGGGCGCGTGCCGACCTGTGAGATCATGACTTTCAATCCAACGGTTAAAAAACTGATTCTCGAAGAGGGCGATCATAAGCTCTCCGATGCGATTCGCATTGGCGAAGAGGAAGGCATGCAGGACTTCACCAAAAGCCTCAAGGATCTGATCGACGACAACCTGATCGATCGGCCGACAGCATTCCAGGTTGCACCGAATAAGGAAGAACTGAAAATGAAGCTCAAAGGCATCAACGTATCACAGCCTGGAATTATTTAATGGGTGGACGATTGTTTTTTTTGCCGGTCGAGCATTTGGTTCCGTTGCTGTTTGTTGCGGCCAAATCTACCCCGGGCGCGTATTTTTCCTGGTGGAAACTGCTGCTGATCGTGCTGACGTACCTGTTTTGGGTCAAAGGTGCTGATTGGTTAAATCGGGACGCCGTGAAGATCGCCAAGGAGGCGGAAATTGATCCGGGGACCTGGAATCTGGTCAATGTGTTGTTGATGTTGAGCGGTTTCTTCGCCGCGATTTCCGTGCCGATGTTCTGGATTGGATTCCCGATCATGTTGCTGACGGCACTGGTGCCTTTTATCAGCTACCGTGTTGTGAGGAAAGGGAAACTAAAGCAGAGCCAGGCGCTGCGCCGCAAGCTGAATCCAAAGAAGTACGCCGACGAAGGCTCGGAACAGTTGGCTCAGGACCAGGGTGTCCCGATGAACATCAACGCTGCCGGTGACAGTGACAACGATCGCAAGGCGGCATTGATCAAAGCCCGTCAGTCGCCGGGGTTTATTGATTTTAAGGAACTGATCCACCAAGGAATGCTCAAACGCGCTGATTTGATCCAGATTGACTATACGCAAACCCAGGCCGCACCACGGTTGTTTGTTGACGGGACTTGGCACGCGTTGCCGAACATGGACCGTCTCAAAGGTGACGCACTGCTGGTAAGCCTAAAGTGTGTTGCGGGCCTTGATCCGGAGGAACGCAGGGCCAAACAAACTGGCGATTTTTCCCTGAAGTCGGACATGGGCAAAGCCAACCTGCACGTGGCCGCCAAAGGAGTCAAAACTGGCGAACGCGTGCGCATCACTTTTGTGCAATCAAAAGATATTCTGACACTGCCAAAGCTGGGCATGTTTCCCTCGATGGCGGATCGGTTTACCAAAGGGCTGAACAACCCCGGAATCTGTATTGTCTCGGCACCGCCGAAGCATGGTTTAACCGCCACGTGGCAAGGCCTGCTGGTGACTGCAGACCGATTGACACGCGATTGCATTGTGGTGATGGACGATCAAGAAACGGAATCCTCGATTGAGAACGTCACGGCCAAAGAGTTCGACTCTGATGACACGGCGGTGGAGTTTCTGAAAAGAACCCTGACCAGTCAGCCAGACGCGATCGCGGTACCACGCGTGCCAGCGCCGGAGTTTTTGGATTTGCTCACATTGCAGGCCAAAACACAACAGCGTTCGGTCTGGATGCGGGCGCAGGCGTCCTCGGCAGCCGAAGCACTACTGAAGTCTTACGCACTTGCCGGTAACCGTGGTGACTTTCGCGAAACGGTCAAATTCGTCTCCTGCCAGCGACTGCTCCGGCGACTTTGCGACCATTGCAAAACCGAAATCCCCGTTCCGCCGAAGATGATTCAGAAACTGGGTGGCGACCCGTCCAAAATCAAGACGCTTGCCAACCAGTGGCAGTTGCCGCCGCCGGAACAGCGCGTCGATGAGAACGGTAATCCAATAGAGTTTCCGCCGTGCAACGTGTGCGGCGGAATCGGCTTTATTGGCCGGATAGCCGTATTTGAGATGATCAAGGTCAACGATGCGGTGCGTGAGGCGCTGAAGAAAACGCCCAAGGTCGCTGCGATCGATGCGGCCGCCAAAGAGTCCAAAGCCAAAAAATCCATGCAGTCCAGTGCGTATCAGTTGGTGCTGATGGGTGTGACTTCCCTTCAGGAAGTCCAGAACGTGCTCAACAAGAAGTAAGAGTCTCCATGTCGTTTGATGAAGAATATGACCGGCCGCCTGTCACGTTTGTCCCTGTAGGAGAGGACGATGAAGAGCGTGAAGAGAATCTGGAGATGGTCAGACCGTCTCCCGGATACTTCACGTCATCGGTGTTGATCGCCGATGCCATCATCAAGAGATCCGAAGTTACCGTACTGGATTATTCGGCCAACCAGGTAACCGTGCGTTACCAGATCGACGGGATCTGGCACGCGGGCAATCCGATGGATCGGGAAACGGGCGACTATATGTTGGCCACGCTCAAGCAGATGGCCGGCATGGACTATCGGGATCGGAGAAATCGCCAGACCGGCAGTTTCAGTACCGAATTTCAGAAGGCGAAGCAGAAAATTCGCCTCGTCTCTCAAGGTGTTGCCACCGGTGAACGCGTGGTGGTCTACCTGACGTGGAAAAAAGACACGATCGAAAAGGTCAGCGACTTGGGCATGCGCGACAGCATGCAGCAACAGTTGAAGGAACTGTTGCGATACGATCACAAAGGTATGTTATTGGTTTCGGGAAGACGTGGAGAGGGGTATACCTCAGCCTGGCGTGGCGTGCTGAACGCCTGTGACCGGCTGACGCGCGACTATTTTGTAATTGAGGACGAAGCTCTGGTCGAAGAAGAAGTGATCAATTTTGGATCGATCACGTTTGATTCTGGCAAGGGCGAAACGGCGATGACGCCCATCCCGTCACTGATGTTACGGGAGCCCAACGTCTTGGCCTTCAACGATTTGCCCGATGGCAAAACGGTCAACGAGATCTGCGACCTGTCCAACGAACACGACATGCCGGTCTACACGCGGGTGCCGGGACGAAACTGCGTCGATGCGATCCGGCGGGTCGCGAAGTTGCAGCCCGATCTGAAAAAGTTTGCGAAGTTGCTTAACTACGTTGTCTGTATGAGAACGGTCAGAAGATTATGTCCGAAGTGTCGCATTGAGTATCCGCCACATCCAAAGTTACTGGAAAAGCTCGGCTTGCCCGTTGGACGGGTGGCCAGCCTGTACCAACCAATGATTTACAAGGTTGGCATGGTCGATGAAAACGAAGAAGAGATCCGGCCCTGTGATCATTGCAGTGGGATTGGGTACAAAGGGCTGACCGGGATTTTTGAGCTGTTGACGGTCAACGATGAGATGAAAAAGGCCATCGCAAAAAATGCCGATTCCAGTGTGCTGAAAAAGATTGCCGCTGCCGGTCGTCATATTTCGATGCGGCAGGAAGGGGCAGTGTTGGTCGCCAAAGGAGCGACATCCGTCGAAGAACTGCAACGCGTGCTGGCGGCCAAGTAAATGCCTCATTGCAACTGTCGCTGGATCGCGGAATTGTAGAATCTTGGAACCGTATATGCTGACACCGGGAACTACGGGAACGTTGCTTCATCCCGATGTCAAGATTAACCGCCGGCCAAACACAGCCATGTTAAAACTGAAAATAGAACACTCACCGTCAAACCCGATGCTGCCATGATTATTATCCTGATTCTTCTGGTCTTTGTTGCTGTGATCGCCAGTACGTGGTGGTTCGGGATCTGGAATAATGTGTTGAACCTAATCAATCTGTTGTTGGCGGGTTTGATTGCATCGGGATTCTACGAAAACGTCACCGCTGCATTGCAGCCCAACTTGGGTGACGCCCAGACGGTGTTGAGTTTCATCGCCGTTTGGCTGACCTTTGTGGTCAGCTTTATTGTGTTGCGAGTGGCGACGGACCTGATTTCCGGCAAGAAATTAAAATTTGACAGGACGACCGAGACGATTGGCCAATCGGTGCTGTCGATCTGGATCGCATGTGTATTTGTGGCGTTTATGTTATTCACGCTACACCTGTCTCCCCTGCCGCCATCGGCCTTCCAGTCTGATCCTGCGACTTCGACGTTGGCCATTGGTCCAGACCGCATGTGGCTGGCGTTTATGCAAAGCCGTTCGCGCGGCGCGTTGTCGTCTTCAAAAGCCAAGAATTTTCTGGCCAGGGAAGACAAGTCCACGCCGCACCCGGATGACGTGGGACTGGACGCGCGCGTGTTTGACCCTCAGGGAGGCTTCGTGCCAGCCAACATCATCCGCCGGCAGCAACTGTCCAAACGGAAGAAGTTGGTCAATTTCTAACCAGAAGCCGTGACATTGGTGTTTAACCGCCAAGGCTGTCACCGACGGCCGGTGGATTACCGCGCAGGAAATCGGCAATTGGCATGGGTTTCTTTCCGGCAGGCTGTACCTTCAGCAGCCTCAACCAGCCATTACCCGTTTGTACGATCAGATATTGTTTGTCAGCGGCGATAACCTGTCCCGGGGTGGCCTCGGGTAAATTGGCATCGATGACAGGTGTGGGGCCGCCGGTCAATTCTTCTTTGTTGGCAACGACTGCCTGCTGAATAATCAGCCGGATTGGCTTCTTTCCCTGCGGTGTCCACTCGGTAAACGTTCCAGGCCATGGCTGGAAGGCGCGAATCTGGTTGACAATATCCGACGCCGCGCGATTGAAATCAATATCGCCATCGCCACGTTTTAAACGAGGCGCTTTGGTGGCCAGTGTTTGATCCTGAATCTCACCAATCACACTTTGCCCGTCCCACTTCTCCAGCATTTCGATTGCTTCCACCACGCAGGGCACTCCCAGTTCCGCCAGACGGGGTTCAATCGATTCAGTCGTATCTTCAGGGCCAACAGGAATGGACGCTCGGATCAGACAGGGGCCGCCATCGAGTCGCGCGGTCATGTGGATGATGGTGACGCCGATGACATCATCTCCATTATATATTGCCCAGTGAATTGGTGCCGCGCCGCGGTAGCTTGGCAGCAAGGATCCATGCAGGTTGATCCCGCCAAGCCTAGCCGCCGCCAGCGCGTCGCACGAGAGAATCTGGCCATAGTCGCAAACGACGAACAGGTCGGCCTCCAGTGACAGCAACCGCTCGATCGCCTCGGAAGTATTGATACTGACCGGGTCAAAGATCTCCAGATTGCGTTGGATACCCAGGTCGCGTGTCGGGTTTTCAGCCGTTTTGCGGCGTTTACCCGAATTGGCGACCGGCCGGGTGACCAGCGCGACGACATCATGCGTTGAATCAATCAGGGCTTCAAACGAGGGCACGGCAAAGGGACCGGTGCCAAAAAGTACAATTCGCATCAGCGGTGGTTCCTGGTTTTTTTGGTCAATCTAGTTGGTCAATCTACTGCCCAAGCAGTGTCGGGGGTGCAGACAACACGGCCCGTACGACCCCTTGGCTCCGGGCGGCTATCGACAATAGCGATCCTCGATCGCCTTGATATGCAGGGCGATGTCAGCATCAGATCCGATCGTACCTGACTGACGCGCTGCTTCGAATTCCAGTTCGAAAGCTTCGATTTCCCCATCAACCAAGCGTTTTTCGGATTCGGAAATCCGGTCGATAAACATTACGCCTTTGATGTGATCGTATTCATGTTGAATCACCCGCGCCAGAAAACCTTTGTAGATTCGATCGATGGTGTTCCCCTCGATGTCGTATGCCGAAACGTGGATCTGGTCGGGGCGGCTGACCATCGCTTCAACACCGGCCAAGCTCAAACACCCCTCGTTGGCCTCCGCCGATCCCTTGGGGGCCGAAAGAACCGGATTAATGAACACCATTTCCTCGCCCTTGCCTTTCTCGGCGGCCAAGTTGATTACAAACAGTTGCAGGGGAAGATTGACCTGGTTGGCGGCCAGTCCGATTCCCTTGGCTGCATACATCAAATCAAACATTTCTCCAACCGTTTTCCGCAATTCCGCGTCCACACGGATGATCGGCATGGAAGTGTGGCGAAGGGTTGGGTGTGGAAAGTTGATAATCTCCAAGGCGTCAAGCTCCAGGACAAAAGAAAAAAATGGTCAATAAAATTTGCTGATCAGAGTGGCTTGATCTTTGCCGTAATCCGCCGCATTGGCCCGGTTGCAAATTTGTTCCGCGTCGAAAACAAGTCCAGCGAAATGGTAATTGACAACGCGTTGGTTTGCTGCGTGATGTGGAAAAAATAATGGAAAACGCGATCTTGAGAATTGAAAGTTTTTACAGGTTGGATTCTTTGCAGTGACGATCGTTGGTGACAGCGTTGGCGTGTCAAGCGAAAAAAATTTTTAACGAAAAAAAGTTGGCTGGCAAAATAACTTCTATTTGCTTGACAAGCCTTCGTTCATTCCCAAAATAGCAAATCACGTTCGAAACACGAATCGGCGCTTGCTCTGTTTGACTTCCTGCTTTTTCGGCAGGGCAAAATTTCAAGTCAACAATCGGCACGGGTTTGAGAGACTGTTTTGCTTCGCCCCTCCAATTTCTGCTTCATTCTATTTGTCACTCAAGCCTCTGTCCCACATCATAACCGCTATTGGCGTTTTGATAAAATGGTGCGTGGCCTGTTGGCGTGATTTAAGTTGTGGTCGTTGGCTGGGACCTGTAGTTGCGGCCGACCAAAATCACAATCGACCGGTTTGGCCGTTGCAGCAGTAAAAAAAGACCTGATTGTACGGATACCGAATACGGGTGGCGGCGACTGAGGGAAACGATAGTCGACGACATAGTCGTGGAGTGGATTCCACACCCAATTTTAGTGGTTTGGGGCAGGCGATTTGCCAGGAAGGTGACGTCGCCCACACCCTGAGTTCAGGCAAAGGATTTGCTGTACACCAATAAACGGCCCTCCATTTCAGGATTTGGAACGGGAGTTTTGACGGGACGCAGGACGGGTTTCCGTGGTGTCACAGTTGGACATCGTTCAACGCAAGCGACGGTTGGCATGATGCCATCCCGTCGTTTTTTGGTTCTGGGAGTGCTTTGCAATGGTACGATGTCTGATCGGTTTTGGCAGCAACTCCGGGGATCTGCAATCGTGGTTCGAGCAGTCCATCGGTCTGCTAAAACAAAACCCCAAGATTGACCGGATACGCCATTGCCCACCGGTAAGAACCCGAGCGGTGCTCGGACGCAGTGACACCGAAACATTGGCGGCCTCCGAATACCTTAACAGTGTTATCTCACTTGAAACCAGCCTCGATGCCGTTGGATTATTCAAGTTGACCCGTGCGATTGAAACGCAGCTTGGACGTGTCCGGGGGGATCGCTGGTCCGCGCGGACGGTTGATCTGGACATTCTGTTGTTTGGTGATCAAGTGATTGAGACGCCGCAGCTGATTGTGCCTCACCCACGGATGGCGTTTCGAGGGTTTGTGCTTCAGGGAGCGATGGAGATCGCGGCAGATATGGTCCACCCACTTTCGGGGGTGACGATTGAGACGCTGTGGGACAGAATTCGTTCCGCTCCGCGCAAGATGTTGTGGTTGGTCGCCGACGACGAAGCGCTCAATGCCGCCCGGGTGATTCGCCATCAATTGAAAACCGACGCCAAAACGCTGTTGACCGTTGGCGGTCAATACTGGGAAATCGAAATCTGTTTGCAGTTGCCCGCCACTGCGTTGATCGAACAGGGAATCTTGCCGGAACAATACGCGTTGCTGTTGTATACAGGCAGTGCGTCAACGTATAGAGAAGCTGCCCGATGGTTTGCCGGCCCGACGTTGAATTTGGTACACAGCGCCCCTGACTTCCTCCAACGAGAAATTGCGGCTGCGGTGGAGGCGATGCCCCTTTAGATGCTTGAAGCTTTGGGCTCTCAGCGTGGTGCCTTAAGCTTTCGGCAAAAGCACTTGAGAAAATACCTCCGCACAGTGGCCAAATAATTTCAGCCCCCCCGATACGCGGCCGCACAGTAGCGAGAGGGTTCTCGGTCCACGTCAGCGCGACGGGTGAGCATTGCCTCCTTAGACTTAGGCTTAAGCTTAGGCTTAGGCTTAGGTAGTTGAAAGCTTACCGTTGGCGACGCTGTCCGCTTCGCTCCAACGCTGGTAGCGTCGCCAATGGATGGCAAATTTCTAACTGCCAGTCGCCTTAAAGGTTGCGAAGTTGATGAAATCAACAGGCCCCATTGCTCCGGGGGGTTACTGGAGGCTGGAAATCATCGGCAGGTGGAGTCATAATATGACACGCCGTCGATTGCCGCCCCGAACTTGGGGATCGGCTCCCCGCGCAGCCCCGCCCACTTTAAAATCTTCGAGAGCCCATTCATGAACATCGTCCTCGCCAGCAGCGAAGTCGTTCCCTTTGCAAAAACGGGTGGTTTGGCGGATGTCTGCGGTTCACTGCCCCAGCAGTTGTCTGCACTGGGAAATCGCGTCAGTATTTTTTTACCGGGATATCGTCCGGTGGTCTACGGAGACTTCACGCTTTACGAAACCGGCATCAAGCTGGAGATTCCGCTGGGGCACAAGGTCGTGGAAGGAAGGTTGCTCCGCACCACGTTGCCCGGCAGTGCGGTTGAGGTCTGGGTGGTGGCGCAGGACGAATACTTTGACCGGGACGCGTTGTACGGTGAAAAGGGCAGTGACTACGAGGATAACTGCGAGCGATTCGTTTTCTTTAGTCGCAGCATTTTGGAAGCAGTCAGGATGCTGGATCTAAAGCCCGACATCATTCACGCCAACGACTGGCAGACCGGCCTGATTCCGGCGTTGTTGAAAGAAGAGTACTTCTCCAATCCTCTCTACGAAAATATTGCGTCGCTGATCACGATTCATAATCTTGCCTATCAGGGAGTTTTTCCTGCCGAACAGATGGCGCTGACAGGGCTGGACTGGAAACATTTTCACCACACGCAAATGGAATACTGGGGGCAGTTGAATTTGCTGAAGACCGGAATCGTGTTCGCCGACGCAATCAACACCGTCAGTCCAACCTACGCCAGAGAGATTCAGACTGCTGAACAGGGATGTGGACTCGAAGGGGTCTTGGTTGATCGGTCGGACTGCCTGTCGGGGATACTTAACGGGATTGACACCGCCGTCTGGAGCCCGGAGTCTGACACGCTGATTCCTGCCAATTTCTCAATTGACAACTGGCCGCAGGGCAAATCAGTTTGTAAACAACATTTGCAGAAGCTGTTCGGGTTGGAGGAGGACGCCAACAAACCATTGATCGGAATTGTCGGCCGGTTGGCGTCACAAAAAGGCTGGGCGATGATCCTACAGGTCATGAGACAGTGGCTTGATCAGCGCGACGTGCAGTGGGTTGTGCTGGGGACCGGGGATCCCGAGTACCATACAATCCTGACCAGTCTCTACCAGACACATCCGCACAAGTTGGGGTTGCGATTGGGATTCTCCAATGAACTGGCGCATCAGATTGAGGCGGGGGCGGACATCTTTCTCATGCCCAGCCAATACGAACCGTGCGGTTTGAACCAGATGTACAGCATGGCCTATGGAACGGTGCCGGTCGTTCGAAAAACGGGCGGGCTGGCCGATACTGTTATCGATGTTGATGATGCATCCGATGATCAAGCAGCCAACGGATTTGTATTTGAGGAGTTTGAATCATTGGCACTCGAACGCGCGGTGCACCGGGCGGTTGATGTTTACTGTAGTGATAAGGAGCGCTGGCGGTCATTGGTACGCGCCGCAATGCAACGCGACTGGTCATGGGCCGCCAGTGCGAGGGCCTATCAGAGCCTGTACGAGGAAACGGTAGCACGCAAACGTCTGTGATTTTCAGGAAGCCGAAAGAGCGTGCCGGGCACGGGACTGGGTGATTGCGCTGGTTTTCGTACGCCAACAAGGTTTTTCGTGAGACGATAGACTGCTTTTACCGTCTGTAGGGCCGCCACTCCGGACACCCCGGTGGAGTCGCCGTGGACGCACCGGGTTTTTTCATTGCCAATCGCGCGAGTCGAGTTTAAATTGGGAAGGTTCCTACCCGTTCTTCCCGCAGGATTCTATGTCAGATTTGCGATTCGATCCGGTTTCCGGTCTGTGGACGCTGATTGCGCCACACCGGGATCATCGCCCAGTAGAACTGCTGCCGGTAGAAAAAGTTCGTAAACGCAGCATCTGTCCTTTTTGCGGTGGCAATGAATCGGAAACCCCAACCGCACTTGCTGTCTATGACTCTCAGGGCGTTGCACGAACCGACGGGCATTCCGACAACACCTGGCTGTCGCGCGTCGTACCCAACAAATATGCGTCCTTTGGCAAACTTGACGCCGGCAGTAACGGACATGTTTCCTCTGCGTGCGACCATCACGGTCCATTCCTGGCCTCCAGTCTGCACGGCCCGCAAGAGTTGGTGATCCCTACACCACGCCATGTCAGTTCATTGTCGGAGCTTGATGGTCACGAGACCCGTACGCTGTGGCACGCAGCGCAGGACAGGATCAACTCGATGCGGGCCGACGGGCTCGCGCGGCACGCAATGCTGTTTATGAATTGCCGGTCCCAAGCTGGAGCGTCGCTGGAACATGTTCATGTTCAGTTGATGGGATCGCCGGTTGTCACCGACTATCTGGCGGCACGAGTGCAACGCAACCGCGACAGCCTACAACGCGAAAATAAAACGCTGGTGGAAGCAGTGCTTGCCTGGGAACTGGGCGAGGACAAACGCATCGTTACTCAGTCAGATAATTTTACGGTGTTGTGTCCGTTCGCCAGTCGATTCGCCTACCAGACCTGGATTGTGCCCAATCGGCGCGACGTTTCTTTCATGCAACTTGACGCTCGACAACGGGACGAACTGGGGTTGCTGTGTCGATCGCTGACCGGCTGCTTGGAAGATCATCTTCATAATCCGGCCTACAACATGCTGTTGCAAATTGCCCCTTTTGAGAATTCAGCGGACGACCACTGGTACGTGGAGATCCTGCCCCGCACCACGCGATCAGCGGGTTTCGAATTGGGCACTGACGTCTGGGTCAATCCCATGCCACCCGAATTGGCCGCCGAACAATTGAAGGTTGCTCAACAGGAATTCACAACGGGATAACCATCGCCATCCAGTTTTTTACCGGATTCGGTCCCGCTGGTTTCATCGCCGGTATTGTCAAAGTTTACTGGTCGATAGGAATGGGCGATTGCGTAGGGTTGAAAGTTTTTTCGTTCTCCAACCCAATCTCTCTATTAGACCGGCTATAACGCGGGTAAATTTAAACCACGGCCTTTGCGGCCGATGTATCCCCAGCGCGTATCCCCGGTTCTGATTTATGAACAGCCCACAAATTCAGCTCTGCCTGGTGCTTCACAACCACCAGCCCATCGGTAACTTCGACGGCGTCTTCGAAGCAGCCTATCAGGACAGCTACCTGCCATTCTTGGACATCTTTGAACCCTTTAAGCATTTGAATATCGCGCTGCATACCAGTGGCCCGCTGATGCAATGGCTTCAGGAGAAGCATCCGGAATACCTCAGCCGTATCGCCCACTTGGTCGATGCCGGGCGGGTCGAAATTATCGGTGGAGCATTCTACGAACCGATCCTGACCATGATTCCCGAACGTGATCGTGTGGGGCAAATTTCCCAGTTCTCCAGTTGGCTCAAGTCGCGTGTTTGTAATGACGTGAAAGGTATGTGGATTCCGGAACGCGTCTGGGAATCGTGTCTGACAACATCGATCGCTGATGCGGGTATCAACTACACGGTCTTAGACGACTATCACTTTCGACAGGCCAGTGTTGATGAAGAACAACTGTCAGGATACTACGTCGTCGAAGACCAGGGGCGTGTCGTGAACGTGTTCCCCGGCAGCGAGCACTTGCGTTATCTGATTCCATTTTCTGAACCCGCAGAAACGATCGAGTACTGCCGTCAATGGGCCGAAAAGAGTCCGGGGGCAGTGCTGGTGTTCGGTGACGATGGCGAGAAATTCGGCACGTGGCCCAACACTAAAAAACATGTCTATGAAGATGGTTGGTTAAAGAAGTTTTTCCAGGCACTCACTGACAACAGGGACTGGCTGGCGACAACCACGCTGGGGCATGCGATCGCCACCACCGCACCCAAAGGCAAGATCTACCTGCCCGATGCCAGCTATCGGGAGATGACCGAATGGGCTCAACCGGTTCCCAAACAAGTTCAATACGATGATCTGGTTCACGACTTTGAGTCGCATCCGCAATGGAAACGTATTCAGCAGTTTTTGACCGGTGGTTTCTGGCGGAATTTCAAGGTCAAGTATCCCGAAACCAATCAGATGTATGCGCGGATGATGTACGTCAGCAATTTGCTGCACAAGGCCGTCACCGGGCAAACCTGCAGCCGGCAGGTAGTCGATGCGGCACGCGATCACTTGTATCGTGGTCAGTGCAATTGCAGCTACTGGCACGGTGCGTTCGGTGGCGTGTATCTCCCGCATTTGCGAAATGCTGTCTATCACCACCTGTTAATTGCAGAACGTGTATTGGAGTCTGCGACACGCCCGGAAAGTCAATGGGTTGAAGCGGCCTCGGGTGACTATAACTTTGACGGACGACAGGAAGTACGACTGGCCAATGAACAGATTGGTTGTTGGATCGCGCCGGCACAGGGAGGGCAAATTTACGAACTGGATTTAATGACCATTGGGCACAATCTGGGAGCGGCCATGCAACGCCGACCCGAACTTTACCATACGAAAGTACTCCAGGGCGAAAATGAAAACTCCGATACAGCGGCCAGCATCCACGATCAGGTCATCTTCAAACAGGAGGGATTGGACGAACGACTCCAGTACGACCTGCAACTGCGGAACAGCGTGATTGATCACTTCTGGGACGAAAATGTAACGGCCGAATTGTTGATGGGTAGTCACGCAATGGAGCGTGGCGATTTCGCGACCGGCGATTATCAGGCAAAGATTCGCCGCAACCCCGACCGGATCCAAGTCATGCTGACACGTGATGGCAACGCGTGGGGAGTACCTTTGAAAATTACAAAAGGAATCACGCAGGCTGCCGGATCATCACAGGTCGAGATTGTTTATTTGATCGAGGGATTGCCGCAGGATCGGACCATGCACTTTGGTGTGGAATTTAACTTTGCCGGCCTTCCCGATGGTCAGGATGATCGTTACTTCTCCAACCGCGAGGGCGATAAACTGGGGCCAATGGAAACGCTGTTGGATCTGAAGCAAACGGATCGGCTAAATTTGACCGACGCTTGGTTAGGTGTGGATGTCGGTCTGGCCTTCGCACAGCCAACCGATGTGTTCACTTATCCGGTGCAGTCGGTTAGCCAGTCAGAGTCCGGATTTGAAGCGGTTCACCAGGCCGTTTGTGTTCAGCCTCACTGGATCATACGTGGTGATTCAAGAGGGTGTTGGTCGGGCCGCATTACACTGGATTTGCAAACCGACACCGCCAAGCATATTGCGGCCGATCAGGAAGCCATTTCGGTTTAGCCGTTTGTGTAAAATCCAACTACCGTCACCAGACGGTGGAGAGTATAGGTAAATTTCTGCCTTCCTCTTCCTTGCCCCGTTGGCCACTTGAATGAGAGGCTGCCACGCTCTGGCCAGCATACCTCCACATTGCCTCTCGCACTGTTATGAGGTCAGATCGACCACCGGCATCGCCACGCCCGGCGCGATGACCTTCACGCGGGGCAGCATTTTCCCGGACTCGCTTGACAAAGCATCATCGTCATCCGCAGATGCTTCTTCGGAGACTGCATCGGCGGTCTGTCCGGCGGCGATGACTTCGAACATGGTTCGGTAGCGGACCACGCGATTACGCCCGGCCGATTTGGCAGCGTACAGTGCCTGGTCGGCATTGGACAGCAACCGGTCGATCGAATCATTGTCATCCGGATAGCACGCCATGCCAATGGACGCGGTGACGTTGCCCAGTGGTTGTTTGCCCAGGATCACAACCATTTCTGAAATCTTGCGCCGGATCTCCTCGGCCCGAACGACGGCATCTTCCTCACAGGAATCAATCAGCGCGATCAGGAATTCTTCGCCACCGTAGCGGCACGTAATGTCGGCACTTCTGGCTGACTGTCGTAGAACAATCCCCAGTTCACGCAAAACCAGATCACCCGCCTCGTGGCCGTAGGTGTCATTGAATCGTTTGAAGTTGTCAACGTCCAGCATCAGCAGGACGATCGAACTGCCGTCCCGACCGGCGCGACAGAACTCACGTTCGAGATTATCCAGCAAATAGCGGCGATTGAACAGTTGAGTCAGCGGATCGCGCGTAGACTGATGCTGCAGTGTTTCACGCAGTTTCAGGTTGGCGATGGCCAAGGCGACCTGATCAGCAGTCGTTTGAGCCAATCGGTGGGCGCGTCCATTTTCACCGGTCAACTGGTCCTGCTGATGGAAGCAAATATTCAAAACACCGATGACCTCTCCGTAAGCCATCATGGGGATACAGGCATAACCAAATTTGATTTTGCAGTTACGGCTGTTGGGGCACAGTGAACCATCGCGACACGGTTGTTCCACATGCGTTTTGCCACGTCGCAACGCCCAACACTGGTCGGGGGAGAACATGCGATCCAAGGTTACCGAATCGCCCCAGAACGCAAACGGCTCTACGATATTTCTTGATTCACTGTACAGACAAATAGAAACCGACGCGTCAGGGAACAGTTTTCGGCCATAGCGTTTTAGAATTGGCAGTGTCTCATCGATCGACTTGCAGACCTGTAGGTTGTCATTGAATTCATTCAGCAATGAAATCTCCGATGATGACTGATTTAGTTGTCGATGAGATTCCTCAAGCTGATTCGATGCCTCGCGCTGTTCGGTAATATCGACCGTACTGCCAATATAGCCTACGAACTGTCCGTCAGCGGCATGTTGGGGTTCGCCCATATCCAGCACATGACGATAGCTACCGTCAAAACGCTCCAGACGATATTCCATGCGAACGGATTTTTGGGATTTCAACGCTTCACCGGATTGCTTGAGGACCCAGTCGCGATCTTCGGGGTGGAGTTTTTTATACCACGCTTCAGAAAAATCGCATTCCGTGGTCAGACCGGCAAACCGGAGCCAGCGTTGGTTGTAATAGACCGGAGTGCCGTTTCGGTCGATGCACCATAGCATCGCTGGCGCATGATCAACAATTCGTTTCCAGAATGATTCGGGAGCCAGAGGAGCAGCCGTTTTATTGACGGGATCCTGGTTTGGTATCGCTCGAGCATCCGGACCGGGTGTGGTTGACGGCTTGTTTGTGTTGTCGTTTGTTGCGTTGGCGCTGATGGTGGACATTGCGTTGACTGCAATCGAGAGTGGTAGCGGGAGAGTGCGAGATGGTGATCCAGCGCACGTCGTTTCCTAAAGATAGAACTCTGTGAAGTTTTCCCAGCCACAAATGGGGGAAAATTAAGAGATTGTGAAGTCAATCTCTCAGCTAAAGACATACAAGTCGTACAAACCGAAGACCGATGATTGGTAGAATTGGCCCAAGCACTACAACGAGCATACTTTTTCGAAAAAGGTGTGGGGTTTTCCGACTCGAAAGCGTGCGAGAGGCAAATCGGTTTCTTGGCCACTCCCAGTGAATAAACAGACTACTTTGGCGGTCGCAAATACAACGTAACCAAGCGATCGCTTGTCGGCGATGCTGACGCAAGTTGCGGTACTTGCGACGACACCAATTCACCAACTGAAAAGCAACACTCCACCGTTGAAAACGACGACTCAATTCCCACTCGCGGATCGTGCTGCGGATTCGTTTCGAAGCCTTCAAGCTGATCGCTGGAAAGAAGTTGAAATTCCGCTTCCCCCGTCGAGTCTTCGCCATCCGACCACAAAACGTATAGCCCAGAAAGTCAAACGATGTCTCCGCATGTTTCTCGATCCGGTCTTTGTCCTTGCAGTAAACGATCTTGGTCTTCTCCGGATGCAGTTCAAGACCGCATTCCAATTACGCTCACCACCATGGCTCTTGACCACAGCAGCTAATGGTGGTCTGTAGCCCGCTGCCGAAAGCCGACTGCGAGGGACCAATTCTGCACAACGTGCGAAAAACCTCATCTCAAACAAACATTGCCTGACACACCCCTCCATGGATCAGCGTCCCTGCGGCATTTCGTTCATCTGCTGAAACAATTACCAACCGTTCCCGAACTTTAAGCCGTTCTGGTTCCGTTGGAACATCAACTCCAAGAAGTTCCGCCCGCATGGATAAAGCCTGCGTCTTCCAGCGTTTTACGAATGTGCGCTTCTGATCTCCCTTTCAGCTGCAGCAAACCTTCCGCTCCTCTAATTGGGGCGTCAAGTCAAAAGTGCGACTTAGCCAGTCGTAGTCACGCTTGTTATTTTATTTGCCCAGTCATAACCAGAGGTGATTGGCGGGAGGGTTTTTGATTCGGCTTCATATAGCTCAATCGTTTCTGCGACGATTTTACAAAGCTCAGCAAAAACGGCTTGTTCGTCTTCACCATGACATCCTCCATAAAAGAGACCGGGGCAGCTGCCCACAAAGCAGTTGTCTTCCTCAGACCACTCCACCATCTTTAAATATTTTTTTGCCGAACTCATTCTGTTGACTCCTTGATTGCTTTAGCTACAGCCCGTTCTTGATACTTCTTCGCATCATCACCAAGTTTTCCGGAGATGGTTACTGTTTTCGTAATTTTAGAATGGACAAAGTTTCTGTGGCTGCCTTTTCCGCCGCGATTTTTAAATCCCGCCGATTCTAAATCGGCAATCAATTCTCGGATTTTTCTAGGCATTTCCATTTCCTATCCATTCGCGATTTAGGTCGTTTCGTGGCTGACCTTCTCTCAATTGTACCTGTAGCGACCAAGGGTGTGAAGATTTGTTGCCACAGGGCTTAAAGTTCCGGTGCGGTGACACCATGATCAGGCGTACCTGCGGCTTCTTGTTTATCTTTGGACTGACATGGCCAACCGCTCTCGAACTTCAAGCCGTTCTGGTTCTATTGGAACGTCCTGCTCGATTCCGCCGTGCATAACGTTTAACGCTTCGGTCACGCGGTTTGCGCGGCGGTTTTAGCCTTGCTGGTTTGATTGCGGTTGATGGTTTGGGTTAGGCTTAAACTCGCCAACAATGTTGCCAGACTCATCAACTTGCCAAGCTCCAACAATCGCTTCCTCAATTTCGTATACCCAACCACCCGGATTCAGCTTTGCCTCCGCTAGCGCCTCTGGTCGAGGTTGTCTTTGTTCTGCATTCATAAGCTCTGAATCCATTTTTCGTAAAATCGCTCTTGTTGCTCTACAGTCGTCGGACGCAAGTCATCTGAGCTGTCAAAAATATCGACAAGGTCTGTCGATTTTGCCTGTCTCCCCAGCGTGAGTTTGTACGCCTGTTCTCCACAGCCCATGGATGAAATCATTCCTGATGGATAAACCGTCTTGCATGCAGCGAAGCAAAGCGGCAAAACCCCTAACGCCTCAAGGCGTTTGCGAATTTCGCAAAACGCGTGAAAAAAGCCACGTTCTGACGTCGCTAAGAAAGCCTTACCATTGAAAGTCAGTTCGATACGAACGAAATCTTCGTCATCGGGACATTCATCCCACAGATTCACTAACCCTTCATGCACTTCACCTGCCTACGGAAGCGCAATTGTTTTTGATTCTTGCATTAAGGCTTCCGGAAATTCGGGTTCTTGATGAAGTCGTCAATAATCTTGCCCTTTTTCGTTTTGAAGGCTCCAAATACTTGAGTGTTTGGAACGTTATCGGGAATCGCGATTTCAAATTGTTCCGGGAACGGGGATTTTGCACCAGTGTTTTGTTGACATCTATTCCGTTACGCGTCTTGATAACGAACACGCGTCCATTATTCCTTCCAGAAAACCCTGTAGCGATTTTTGGGCGCACAGATGAAGAAATGAAATTCGTGTCAGGTTGGTTCGACGTAACATGTCGAAGCGGATCAGTATTTCCACCCTTTGCCCTGAGTCCTTGCTCAAACACAATCTTAGGAGTGACTGATGAACGCTCACCTCTGAAAACAGTTCTCGCTGTTATCTTTGGGGCGAGGCTTTATTCGGATGCCCAGTCTATCTCCCAATTGCTTTCCTCAAAGTACTCCCGCAGCACGTCGTAACTTTCAACCCAATCGTCTCCGCTATCCATGAACCCACTGTCCTTACTGACGTGCACCAAGAACCCACCTGTATTCGATGAATCATCGTCAATTCGCAACCAACAACCAAGGTCGTCCCCAGCAAGGATTTTCCCAACGACGCCAATTTTTATGTCATCTACAGTCATAATTACTTTTTGATCGGAATATGGTTATTTACAAATGGTTTTCGACCGCCTTGGAATGTTTCAAGATGGACGTGTGGGACATCCGGTGCGTGAGCTCCTCGTAGAGAATTCGCATCCATACGAAACTGGCGGGTACCATCGGCACTTCTGAAAACCCCACTCCCGGGCTTTCCAATTTCTTTGTAACCCGGTCCTAAAAACTCCAAACCGGCATCCAGAGCCTCGTCTTCAGTAAGTGTGTGCCTTGACGTGATGTTGCGTTGCCCCGGCTTTTGTCGGCCAGCCAAAGTTTCCGAAATAACGTCGTCTACTTTCCTTGGGGCTAAAAATTATTTCACGATATCAACAAACCCCTTTATTACGTCGATAAATTCTTTCTTTGGCAACCTAGCCGACCAGATACGATCGACATGCTTTGGCGGACACCATTCTGGATTCTTTCCGCGCCAGACAATCCTCTTCCAGTCACCTTCATCAACAACGAATATCTCCCAACCGTCCACCGCGTCATCGAGGCCGTGAATGAGGAAGTAATTCCAAATGGCTTCTTCGGTAAGTCCATGTGAAAAACTACTTCCCTCAGCCGCATCATGCAAAGCGGAAAACAGCTCGTCATCGTTCAGTGCACTGAACAGGAGATCCGGATAGCGAGGATTATCATGAGAAATTGCAACTCCTTCTAGTTCGCTCGCAAAGGTCGGAACGTAAACAGGGCTGGAATCACCAATTCGCTGACCTGAAACACATACGTATATTTTACCATGCTCTTTTTTCGGATCGAGGCTTACGACCTCAACCGCGAAGAGTTCTTTGTCGCCGATTACACAAGGGCTATTCACCAAGCTGCAAGCGCCAGCGTTCGTGACTTAGTTTTATCACGTCTGACAGCAGGCTCACTCATAAGGAGACTCCATCTGTTCAGCAAACATCCCTTCTGGAAGAGAAATTTTTCCAACCACCAAGTCTCCACCGACATACATATAGAAGTCGTACCCAAAATGAACATAGAAGCCAGATTCACCCCTCAGCTTACACCAAGCAGTCTCTCTCAATACTGCCCGTATTGCCCGGCCAACGTCTGGAACAGCGAGCCTCATCGGGGCACTTAACGCACCTGCATCCTGCCCCGATGACAACTGAAGCTCTTTCGGCAGATGACCTAAGGTGTCGTATCTCTCAAGTTCCTCCACCTGCACAGATTTCACATTCACGGAAGTCATTAGCTGCTGAATTGTCGCCACATAGGTACTTTCAACCCGAAGATACTCTTCGACAGATAGCAAGCCAGTGGAGAACCCGTTACCGATATCACTAACGCTTGTCCAATCATCGACAAGGTAATGTCCATTGCTGTCTCTATTCGCAGGATCGTATTTTGTAACGCGGAAAGAGCTCATTACTATTCCCCGATCTTTTTTAAATTGGCGTCGAATGTGCCAAGACGAGACTTCTTAGATCCCAAATCTTTTAACGTTTTTGCGCCTTTCCAAGTTCCCCCGATGTGACCATCCACGTCAGGCGATATGAAATACTTACCATTGGTAAAGACCGGTTGGCCATGAGACCGAAAATTCGTCCGGTGGAACCCTAGCTTCTCTGCCGCCTGTATCGCTTGCTCTAGCGGAGACAATGCAGAAGCTGGGCGAGTGGGTAATTTCCCCAAGTCACGTTGTGATGGCTTCGAAGCAGCAACGAGATCATCGATACGGTCACGGTATCGCCTGACACTAACCCCTCCGAGTCCGTTCGTGCTCAGTGTGGATCGGTCGAATGATATACCATCAAACGCGCGAAGTCCACCGTTAGAGAGGTTCGCAGACGCGCCGAAGAAACTTGCTCCCAATTCGACTGAGTTACTTAACGTGAAGCCTTGTTGGGTGATGCCTTCGCTTCCGTAGATTGATCTACCTACACCAGCAG
>CALCJM010000021.1 GCA_937967505.1 uncultured Pirellulaceae bacterium
GGCTGGAGGCTCTGGTGGTGCGAGTGTCCAGCAGCGAGTTGCCGGAGGTGGTGGGGCGGGGAGCACGTCCAATACCGGAGGCGGCTTTGGCGGCCGTGCCGGGCAAGACGGTGGAAGAAATAATGGTCTGCGTGGATTCACTGGTCCCACCGGTGAGGACGGAAGGCAAGTAACAATAGTTGATAGTTTTCAACTTGTTGGAGGTAACGGCGGCAGCGGTGGCGGAGGTGGTGGCGCAGGCGGGAGTGGCAGCGGTGGTGGAGGTGGATCTGGAGGCGGAGCCGGAGGAAGCGGAGGCGGGGGAACAAGTTTTGGCGGTAGTGGTGGGGCTGGAGGCCGAGGTAGAGCTGGTGGAAATGGTGGTCGGGGCCGCGACGGACGCCAGGGTGCTCGCGGTGGAGCTGGCGGCGGCGGGCTAGAGCTTTCTGCAATTGGTACAATAAACTTTAATGGCACTGTTTCGTCGCGAGGCGGTGTTAGCTCAACCGGTTCAAACGCGTCAGTCGGCTTGCCCGGTTCTGGAGCATCTACTGGAACTAGCGTCCGTGGCACAGACGGCTCTTCAGGAGCGGGTGGTGCTGGCGGAAGGGGAAGTAGCGTTACAACTGGAGGCAATGGTCGTCAGAACAGCCAAGGGGGCGGGGGCGGCGGAGGTGGCCGCGGCGGCAACGGTTCTCGGGGAGGCGACGGAGGGCAAGGTGGGACTGGAGGTGCCTCTGGTGCGGGGGCAGGTGGGACTTTTTCATTATCCGCCTCGGTAATTAATGGATTGGGAACCGTGGATACCAGTGGCGGCACCAGGAGTGGAAACAGC
Organism: uncultured Pirellulaceae bacterium; assembly: GCA_937967505.1. Taxonomy (GTDB): domain Bacteria; phylum Planctomycetota; class Planctomycetia; order Pirellulales; family Pirellulaceae; genus Mariniblastus. The sequence continues at coordinate 815 of CALCJM010000021.1, forward strand.
GTTGGCGATAATGGCAATCTATTTCTACGTAGCTTTATCGACAATTCAAACCTAGATAAAGTTAACGTTGGCAACGAACTGACGGGGTCTTTGAGTTTCGCAACCAATCCATTCGCAGGAACCGGCACGGCAGTTTTGCCTGGAGTTGTGGGAGGGGCAGAAGCATTTGGCTTCACGGAGCTTTCAGCACGAGGAGTCCTTGACCAAATCGGATTGCTAGGATCCGCCCCACAGAATCTTATTGAAGAACATCAGTTGGAGGCATTGTCGACACTAGACGTCATTGAAGAAATTCAACTGGAAAGCGATCCCGCTGACTTTGGAATTCTTATACTCGAGGACACAAGCTTGGTCGGAGGTTTTGACTTTGATGGTCAAGACTTAGTGCTTTTTGTCAACTTGAGTAATCAATCGCTCGTCGATGTCGAGTTGGGAATCAACGGGACTGGTTCCCCGCTATTACGCGGAGGGTTTGCAAACAGGCTTGAATTTGGGGGGGCTGGCTTCCTAGTTGATGACACACTCGAGTCAGATGCTGTGTATGCGGCGTTGATTTCAGAAAATGATCTCGAATTTGTATCGGCCGCAGTTTCCCAATTGGGGATTGCTCAAAGCTATCGTTTCGAATCAAACGACTTTTCACTGTTCCAGGGAGGTCGATTCGTCTCGGTCACGATTGCCGTTCCAGAGCCATCCGCCTCGGTGCTTCTTAGTTTGTTCTTCCTGACACTTGTGTCGCGTCGTAAAGTGCAACTCTAGCAACAAGCGTTTATGGTCCAGATTTACGAACGCCATGCCCTTCGCCAGCGAGTAAGGATCAAACGATGAAGAGGTAAGACGCACGCAACTGGGTGATTTGTTTTGCAGATTCGGTTGCCCAGTTGCCAACGACCAAGAGGCTCAATGCCGAAGCTAAACAACTTGCGTCGGAGTTTCACGCCGAAGCAGATTGGCAATGTCTATTCGAGCCATTAGTCGATGTGACGGAAGCAGGTGGAAAGCTGGCTGCGTTTTTCTTCGCCATTGAGCGGTTGCCCCTTTGTACCTTCCTGCTGGGGCATTTCCCGACACGGTCCACGGGACCTTTGTTTTGTTTGGACGAATTAACAAATTCATCACCGGACAACTGGCAGTTAAGGCTAGTTCAAACTTGCAGCATGCGTTCGCTACCCATCACAAAGCGCTTGCAATAATTAACTACTTATTATCAAAGCTAATCTGACCTCGCCTTGACTTCATCTGCAACTTGGAAACTTATATGTCAATTGGTTCAACTTGGAACAAATGGGATTTGCACATTCACACGCCGGCGTCGTTCGGATGGCAAGGAGAAAAATTCTCAGCGATGGATTCGGAAAAGAAGACGGAATCGCTCAAGAAGATTATTGGGGAAATTGAAGAATCGACGGCGGATGTCTTTGGGATAATGAACTACTGGACCTTCGATGGCTATTTCAAAATACAGGAGTACATTGGCGGTCTACCGACGAGACCGAAAACCTTAATTCTTCCGGGGATTGAGTTTCGCATGGAAGCCCCCACAGACTTCCGTCTCAATTCGCATCTGCTGTTTGACAATACGTTGTCTGAATCTGATCTAGGGATTTTCCTGTCCGGTCTGCGAATCGTTCATGAGCCAGAGCTTCCTGTATCGAAAGAGAACTTTATTCGCTCGCGAAGGGTTTTGATGGCGGGAAACTGAAGCTCCATGGTTTCAACGAGGAAGACAGAAACGACGATGATAAAATGCTGGATCTTGGGCTGAAGACCGCCGTCGTAACCAAGGCGTCGGTGGACGCTGCCGGCACGTTTCAGCATCGTGTCTCCACCTAGATTGGGCGGCAGATTCTGGCGATCTAGGAATGTTCAGCCCGGTCGTGCGGGCAGCGCTCCCTCGAACATCGGTGAACGGCGTGGGCAGGAATCGCCAGACTTGCGCGCCCACAGCCGTTTGTGGGGCTCAACGGACCTGTACGGGCATCCGGGATCCTGGCCGGCGATGATCGCGGCGCTGGTTCTTGCCCAAATCCGGGCTGTGTTTCCTTTTCTGTGGCTGGATTTTTCATGGCCAGGCCGGTAAACTCTCGGGCAGATCTTTAACATTTTTTTTGAGTCACCACTTACCGCATTGGCGGTTTGTCAGGTCCGTTTGCGCGATCGAACCCTCGTTAGAAGTGTGTTCAGGCTTACCGCAGGGCCGACGAAAACGGGAAACCCATTTATGTCTACGGCCAGCACCGCGCTTCAACTGACTCCATTGTCTCAGTGGCACTCGCAACACGGTGCCCGCATGGTCGATTTTGCGGGTTGGTCAATGCCCCTTCAATATCAAAGCGTGATTCAGGAACACCACCAGACGCGTCAATCGGTCGGGCTGTTCGATGTTTCGCACATGGGACGCTTCTTTTTTTACGGTGACGATGTTGGTCAGTGGATTGACGGCCTGATGACCCGACGAATCGCGGGTGTCGATTCGGGGAAAATTCGCTATTCGTTAGTCACCAATCAAAATGGCATGATTTTGGATGATGTGCTGGTCTATCACCTGACCAGTGATGGCCCGTTTGAGCCATCCAGTGCGGATGGCAAAGATTTCTATATGGTGGTCGTCAATGCGAGCAACCGGGAGAAACTGGCGGACTGGTTTCAGTCGGCAATTCCCGCGGGCTCAGATATTCGGTTGGTGGATCGCACGACCGAAACTGCGATGATTGCTGTCCAAGGACCGCAGGCCAATACGATTGTCGGCGGAATTTCATCAATCAATCCCGATGCGCTGCCCTACTACGGCGGAAAAGTGGCGAAGGTAGCTGATCACTGGGCGATTGTTTCCCGCACTGGGTACACCGGCGAGGATGGCTGCGAACTGATAGTGGACGCGCAAGTGGCTAAGGAGCTGTGGGAGAAATTGATGGGGCCGGCGGAGGCAGTCGGGGGAGGTGCATCCGGGCTGGCGGCGCGTGATACGCTCAGGCTCGAAGCGGGGATGCCGCTGTACGGGCACGAACTGAGCGAACAGATCAACGCGGCATCGACGGGGCTCGGATTTGCCATCAATCACAAGGGACGCAATTTTTGTGGCGATGCGGCGATTAAAAAAATGTGCGAGCAACAAACGGAGCCCGTGCGAGTGGGATTGGAACTGGCAGGACGGCGGCCGGCCCGGGAGGGATGCCCCGTCCTGGTCGATGGTCAAAAAATTGGCGCACTGACCAGCGGCACGTTGTCGCCAACCTTGGGGAAAACCATTGCGATGGCCTATCTGAGGCAAGAGTTTGCTGCCGTTGGAACCCCGGTCGAGGTAGATATTCGCGGTAAATTTCAGGCGGCGAAAGTGGTCAAATTGCCGTTCTATCAGCGACCGAAAAAAGAGTGAGCGAAACCCATCGTGCCGGGGCGTTCACCGGCCGGCGTTGGATACGATTAACGTGTTAAACATTTTATTGAAATGGAGTCAGAAGTGAAACCTGAAGAATTGCTTTTTGCTGAATCTCACGAGTGGATTCATGTGAATGATGTTGATGGTGAGAAGATCGGCACGATCGGAATTTCCGCACATGCGGTCGAAGCGCTGAGTGATGTGGTGTACATGGAGTTGCCGGAGGTCGGCGCGAGGGTGGCTCGTGAAGAATCTTTTGGAGAGGTGGAATCGGTCAAGGCAACCAGTGACCTGTTCAGCCCTGTCGATGGTGAGGTGGTCGAGGTCAACACGGGACTACCTGATAATCTTGAGGTGTTGAATTCCGATCCTTACGGGGCCGGGTGGATTATCAAGGTGAAGCTGACCGATGATCAGGGGTTGGCAAAATTACTTGACCATGGTGCTTATGAATCACAGTGCAGCTAAAACAGTTGGTGAAACAGACAATGAACGATCCGATGACAGAACACCTCTCCATGGCCCACGAACACACCTGCGATGAAGTCGCTTCGATTGGTCGGTTGATGCAGGACGATGCTTTTATCCGGCGCCATATTGGCCCCGGCCCGGAACAGATCCGGGAGA
>CALCJM010000022.1 GCA_937967505.1 uncultured Pirellulaceae bacterium
CCCGCACTCCTTTAAAGGCTACGAGGCGGAGGTTGTTTTCATCCCACGCGCTGACCAGTTCGTGACCGGGCAAGGAAAAATACTTGCCAACGCGCTTTACGTGGCAATGACACGGGCTCGATCGTTGCTGGCAGTCTATTCACAGAATGCAAGTTCGCAGAATTCAAATTTGCAGGGTTCAGGAAGCGTCGGCGGTACACCGCGGAAACGAATCAATGACGCCCTGATCTCCTGCATCGAATGTCTGAACCATGCGCCGATCGTTGAACCGGCAACCAGTCAGCAGGATGATTTTCTGGACGTGCTGGCCATCATTGGAAATCAACACCGCAAGTGGTTGCTGAAGATTTGGACCACCCAAACCATTTCGCAAGAACCCATCACCGACACCGAAGGCAACGTGATCGCCCAGCCCTTGTTTTGGTTCATCAACGATACACGAACCCACGCCTGCTTTGCAGATCCCGCAGAAACGACTGGAGCCCCCCTGCCGTTTGAGCCCCTCCGTCCCGGCGACAGCATTTAACACTCACCACACTTTGTTCCGATGCGGCGCCGTGTCATTTTTCACGCATTTTTTCCGGTTTCCCCACTCTGTTGTCAGGGTTCGTTTCCAGGTGCATGCCCCAACGGCCTACAATATTTGACGCACAATATCGCACACTCAAAGCCCGGCATACAAAACCAGGCTGGCAGCCATTTCATTTTTTTCTCACACTTCAGCACGCAGCCCATTATGTCACTCAGCAGCGCTTCGCCGGCACAAACGAAAATTGGATGGATTGGAACAGGCGTAATGGGGACCGGTATGGTCCGCAACCTCATTGCCGCCGGTTACTCGATCACACTTTACAGTCGCACAAAATCCAAAGCCCAACCCTTGATCGAACTTGGGGCCATGTGGGCTGATTCTCCCCGCGCTGTGGCGGAGCAAAGTGACGTGACCTTCTCGATTGTTGGCATGCCGGACGACGTTCGGCAGATTGCACTGGATCCTGAAACGGGAGTTCTGGCAGGCGGCCGCGCAGGCAGTATCTTTGTCGACATGACCACCAGCGAACCGGAGCTGGCGATAGAAATCGCTGCGGCGGCTGCCAACCGTAACATGACATCCATCGATGCGCCCGTTTCCGGTGGAGACACCGGAGCAAAAAATGGTACCTTGTCGATTATGGTGGGGGGCGACGCACAGGCAATCGATTTCATCCGTCCCTGTTTGGAAGTGATGGGAAAAACGATCGTCCATCAGGGCGGCCCCGGAGCTGGTCAGCACACCAAAATGGTGAACCAAATTCTGGTCGCCGCCGGGATGATTGGGGTCTGTGAATCGCTGATGTATGCCGCCAGGTCGGGACTGGATCTGGAGACGGTACTGCAATCGGTCTCCAGCGGTGCCGCTGGCAGTTGGGCGCTGTCTAATCTGGCACCTCGAATTGTGGCTGGCGATTTTGAACCGGGGTTCTTTGTCGATCATTTCGTCAAGGATCTGGGGATCGCCGTTGTCGAGGCGGACAAAGCGCGGTTGAAGCTGCCGGGCCTATCGCTGGCGCGCGAATTATATCTACAGGTTCAGGCGGACGGAGACGGCAGCCGCGGCACACAAGCGTTGCAGAAGGCGCTGGCCAAAATGTCTGGCCTGACATGGCCGGTGTAAGTATTGCTGTTCCGGCCGGTGCTGTTAGACTACCGGGATGAACGAAAACTCAAAGAAAAACATTAGTCTGGCCGATCTTCGCCAGGACTTCCCGATTCTGAACCAGACCATTCATCGGCAAAAGCCGCTGGTCTATTTTGATAACGGTGCCTCCACCCAGCACCCCAATGTGGTCATTGACGCAATGGATCAGTGCTATCGGAAGACGTACTCCAACGTCCATCGCGGAATTCACTATTTAAGTGAGCAGGCGTCTGCCCAATACGAGGCCGCGCGGTTGAAAGTGGCCGCGTTCATCAACGCGCCTGTTCCGGAATCGGTCATCTTCACCGCCGGTACCACCATGGCCATTAACCTGGTCGCCAATAGCTGGGGGAGAGCCAACCTCCAACCGGGAGATGAAGTTTTACTGACGATCTGTGAACACCATTCCAATATTGTTCCGTGGCAGCAAGTCGCCGCCGCGACCGGAGCCCAAGTCCTGTTTGCCGATATTACCGACGACGGCCTATTGGATATGGACGATCTGCGCCGCAAGATTTCAAACAAAACGAAAATGGTCGCCTTCATGGCCGTCTCCAATGTACTGGGAACAATCTTTCCCGTTGACGAAATCATCGCATTGGCGAAATCGGTCGGGGCGGCCACATTAGTCGATGCGGCACAGCATGTTCCGCATGAACCGACCGATGTCCAGCAGTGGGACGCCGACTTTGTCGTGTTTTCCGGACACAAGATTCTCGGGCCATCGGGCATTGGCGTGCTGTGGGGCAAAAAAGAGATGCTCGAATCGATGCCGCCGTTCCTTGGCGGTGGCAGCATGATCGACCAAGTCACCACCGCAGGATTTACACCGGGGGAACTACCGGCGAAATTCGAAGCCGGTACGCCGCCAATCGTAGAGGCGATTGGGCTGGGCGCGGCAATTGACTATATCAGTTCGGTTTCCCTCAACGCGATTGCTGACCATGAAAAAGCACTTTCGGCTGCCTTGGTTGCGCGACTGGAGAAGATTGAGGGACTGACGGTTTGGGGGCCACCACCAGAATACCGATCGGGAATCGTCAGCTTTACCATCCGGGACATCGCGGCACAGGATCTGGCGATCTTGCTGGATCAGAAAGGATTCGCAATCCGCGTTGGCCATCATTGTGCGATGCCGCTGCATCAGCGTTTGGGCATCAAGGCCAGCTGCCGCGCTAGCTTCTATTTGTATAATACGCTGGAGGAAGTGGAATCATTCGCCGATGCGCTGGAAGCCGTGGTCAAACGATTAAGTTAACGCGGATGCGTCATGGATATCGTGGTGGTTGTGGCTGCTTGCGGCGAACGTATGTGTGTTCTCTGCCATTATCTGTGTAGCGGCCTCAATTTCCGGAAGCGGTTGACAGACGTTTGGCAAGAAAGCCGGTTGCCTTATCGACTTGGATATCCGCATAGAGGATCCCCTCTTTACCATAGGGTTGATGTGTTACAAGCGTACCAGCGGGATCAATAACGGCCGAAGTCGTTGTGCTGCCTTTGAGCGCACAATTGACTGATGCGAAGTAGCAAGTATTCTCTGCGGCGCGACAGAGCATGGCCTTTTCGTGGAATGAATTACCGGGATCCGCAAACATGCGCGGCACATAAGCGGCGTCTTCGACGACTTCAAAGTGTGGATGGAACACAAGATGCGCACCATTTCGGATCGCCCACCGTGTTGTTTCTGGGTATCGCCAGCCCTCATGGCAGATCACAACACCAAACTTTAATTCGCCGCACTGAAAGATTGTTCGTGTGGTGCCAGCAAGGTAGGTGGATTCTTCCGATGGATCGAGCTGCACTTTGTCCTGAAAGCCGGCGAGACTTCCATCGGAGTTTGTCACGCGCGCTGTTATCAGCGGCCTGTCTTCGTCGAGCCTTTCAGTGCCGAGGACTACCGCAATTGAGTGTCTGGCTGCCAGCCCATCGATTTGTAACCATGCGTTGTCCAGCCAACCTTGGCCCGCAGATTGAGGGGGAGTTCCAATACGATAGCCGGGCACGTAACATTCGGGAAAACAAATGATGTCTGCTCCGGCCGTCCCGGCTTCGCAAATTGCGTCCAGCGCAAGGCGAAGTGATTCTTCGGGTGTCGCGGGGGCTCGCAGGTTTGCCAGTGATATTCGAGTGGTATTCAAGGTGACCGATCGCAGTTCGGTTTTGGGGCAATGCGTTTACTCCAATAGGGGATCACTCTTTCTTCTGCCCGATGAACTGGTAGTACGGCGTCTTGAGTAATGGCACGTAGGGCATGCGGTTGCGCTGTTCATCAAGGTGTACCTGAGAAAAATGATGGCGCAAGAACGGGATATGGTCCGGTGAGGGGAACACGTTGTCCGTCGCAAACCAAGGCTGCCACAGGGTTCTCGCCAGCCAGCGGTGCTTCTTCATTGCTTCTGGGGGATATTTGCGGCCCACATAGAAATCGACCACGCCAATATGGCCGCCCGGTTTAAGGATCCGTTTGGCGTTCTCGATTGCCGCGAACCAGTCGGGAATCATCGTCAATGAATAGGAAAACGTCACGACATCCGCCAGCCCCTGGTCGGGGGTAAACGTGGTCGCGTCGGCAACGACGGCTTTGGCATTCCCCCAGCCTTTCTCTTCGAACCGTTTACCGGCAACATTCAACAGCGACTCCGACAGATCAACCACGTAGACCTGTTTCAGGCTGTCAATTGAATCGGCCAGATTTTCAATGTTTGATCCAGTGCCGCCGCCCATATCGACCCAGACACCGCCAGCGGGTTTGGGCAACTGCTGATACAACGACTCGCGCCCCTTTAGCAGCCGTCTGCGAAAGTCATCGTAGGCACCAGCCTGCCCACCGTAGAAACTCTCCATCCGTTGAGCATGGTCATCCCCACGTACCGGCTTAAGCAGCATGTGGTAAAGCACCTTCATGTCAGCAAGAAAAGGCATACGTCGTTGTGTCTTTCAGATTGCGAGGTTGGCGAGCAGAACGCACCTCAAGATACGCCTACCGGATGAGCACTAGATATATGAACCCTACGCGCCGAGTTTGGCGATGTAGAAACTGCCATAGGTGTGGACGCGGTCCTTTTCATGTAGTTGATCTGAAAGCTGATTATTGTAGGTCAGCATGGACGCCACTTTTTGTTGCTGGCCATTGCGCATGACTTCCACTTTGTCAATGAAATCCGTTTTCAGACCTCCGCTTCGCCAAATCAACCGCGTATCAGGAGCAGCACGGTCAACGATCGCCTGCCATTCGGATTCCAGCAACGGAAAGAAATGATCCGACAGCCAATCCATGTGGTCCAATAGAATAAACTTGGAAATCCGCCCGTCGTGCTTTTCCAGAAACCCCTGAACGGAGTCGGTATGCGTCGAAACGTTATCGATCAAACCGTCTTTGAAACGCTGAACATTCTCCGGTTTCAGATACTCGGGACAGCACTCCGGCGTATATTTCCCGGTCATGTAGACTCGCCAAAAATAATTGTCCTTCATCGGCAGTTCCGCAAACACGCTCTCCATGCAGTCCTGGATAAACTTTACCAGGCCACCGGGATACTGGTTTTCAATTTGCCGGCGCTGGGCTTTGGGTACGCCCAGCATCGACATCGTCGTGTCGCGGTTCATAGTGAACTTCATCAGTCCCGTCCAGAATTTCTCGCGCAACTGGGAGTCGTAGATCGCGCGTTGTTCCTGAACGGTTTCCGCATTCAATAGCTGCTCCAACAGCGGTTTGACGCGAATGACACGTTCGTTGTAGATCTTCACCATACGGGCAAATGCCCCGGACGTTCCCCGGTAGTAGAATGATTTGCGCGGATTGTCGAACCACTTGATTCTTTTATCCCAGAACTGCTGGGACCAGACCGGCAACTCCGCCCGCAATTTTGACTGGTAGACGTTTTTGGCATCAGGAAGCCGCCCCTCGCCAAACATCTTGAAGATGTCCTCATATGGAAGGTTACGGATGGCGGATTTTTTTAAATCCAACAGCGCGTTTTGGCGTGGATTCATATCCACTGCATTGACGTGCTTCGGTCCGGCCAACACGTAATCAAGTGCGTTGCATCCCGCCGACGTGATGACCAGCACGTTGTCTTCGGGGCCAAATTCCAACGCCACCCGGTCAAGCCTCGGATCCTCCCAGCAGGTGTTGTATACGAGGTTGTTGCCGTGAACGGAAGTGAAAATCCGTTGACTGACCCAGTCAAGAATCGCCATAGTCGTTGTGTTTTGGATGGGTGGATTTGACGCTGTAAAAAACAGCCCGAATTGTAGCACTTTGCGTAAGATCAGAAAGGACGCAAAGCCCTTTCCGTGCAGGGTTTGTGTAATCCAACGGCGAGACCGAAAACGGCTAACGGACACTATTTGACGCTGGCATTTCTCATCCGGTAGATGGCCCAAGTATTGCCATCAGGGCCCTGGTAGGGCTTTAAATAGAAAGTGCCCTCAATGACAACGGGCCTGACCGTGTAGTCGGTCGTCGTCTCTTTTTTTAACTTCACCAGCATGCAGTCGTAGATCGCCGCGTTGGGGCCGAAACAACATTCCTTGTTATCTCTGACGAATACAAAGCTTTTGAGGCCGCGTTGGCTGAAGCTGGGTCTGATGTAGCCGCGGATTTTGATCCTCTGGCCATCGATTTGACGAATTGCATCGGTCAGCTTGTCAGCGGTAAACGGCTCGTCAGGCTCAAGGTCAAATTTCACATCGTCAAATGTCAAATCGTACAACCCGTTGTAGGACTTGAGCTGCCCGGCGTTACCGGTGGTTCGGTCTGAGGCACCGATCGCGGCACCGCTCAAATCCAGCCGCTGGTTTTCGGGATCATCGACGGCCAATAACCTCTCAGAAGGTTTGTCGGAACGATCCGGTTTGTCTCGCAAGTTGGACCGACCGGCGGCTGGTTCGATCAGTTCATCTGCATCGTTGGCGGCTCTGGCTGCGATGGCATCAATGCTGGCTGGATCGAGTGCATCGACTTGCGGTTCTACCGGTGGCGAGGTTGACGTATCCAACTGGCGTTTGGAACCAAAGCCGAAGTAAAAGAACATTGCCAGCCCGAGGATGGCAATTGCCATGGGGAACGGGTTACGTTTGGAGATCGCCATAGATGATCAGGCTTTAACGCACGTGGTTGGCTTCAATTTCATAGAACACCTGAGGCACTTCTTTTTCGCTGACGGCAGCTTTATCGGGATTAAGTCGAAATGTGCCGCCGATCCGGCGCAGGCCCAGCGAGTAATCAACCGTGTCGTCCGATTTGATTTTCACTGCAATAACCTCGGTAATATCCGGATTGCCGCCAAAACAGCAGTCACCAAAATCACCAACCATAATGAAGCTTTTCAGCCGTTTCTTTTTACCCGACGGTGGCCGGACGTAGCCCTTGATGAACACTTTTTTTCCATCAAGTTCTTTGGCCTTCTCCGAGTAAGGCAGATTGGTTCGCCTGTTGGCTCTCAGGTCGCCGAACGAAATCCGTTGGTGTTCCGGAGGAACCTCTGTGGCGTAAATATAGCTGTGCATTGAGACGCTGCCGATCAGCATTAAAACACAAATTGCCAAACCAACCAACGCAGGTTTTCTGCCAACCAATTCTTCCGGATAACGTTTGAAAGCGGCCAGCGCTACAACGCCACAACCGACACCAATGATCGGCAGGATCACAAAAAATTGAGCCAGAAATGCGGTCACGCTCAGGATTGCAAATACCAGGCTGGCGACTGCTGATTTGCTGACTGATTTGAATTCGTCTTGGCTGTAAGCATCGTTCTGGGCGGTTGATCGGAATTCGCTGTTCATGCGCTTCGGTCAGAAATGGCCTAGTTGAAATGATTGGTTCGGGCACGGCACGCCAATCGGTGGACAACAGTTGTCCGACCAGATTGGTCGATAATTGGTGTTACGCCCTTAACGGGCAAAGGGTTCGGTTCTCGGCACTGGTGTTTCGCCTTTCGTATCCCGGGCAACCGACCCGTCCCGTGCAGCAGACACTGTAAACCGGCGGTTCAGAATATCAAACGCTGAAATGAGCCATTGACCACCGACCAAAGCAGAAAAAACAGCACCACCGAGCATAAAAACGGGATCAAAATGATCTTCAGCGTCAAATACGGCACCGCCGCGACGGGTGTGGCAGGCACGGCGGCCGCGATAGGGGGTACGGCGGCAACGTCGGTTTCAGCGGGCGCGGCGATGGCAACGGGGTTGGCTTCGGATTGAGGGACGGAAGCCGAAAGGCTGGAAACCTCTTTGGTTTCGCCACCGGCGGCGACCACCCTGTTCGGGTCGATAACCTGGACTGGAATCGTGGCCGCCGGCAACGCAGCCACAACCGCAGGATTGCCACTGACGATGGGGACCTTGTAGGTTTTATGTTGGACCGTCACGGATTCCGCCGGGCTGCCGTCAGAATCCTGATCCTGTTGAGCGGCCAATTCCCGGTCCAGTTCGGCAAATGGATCTGTCTCTTTGAAGGGGCCGGTCGAAACAAAACTGAGGGGCGTGGACCGTGCAATCTTCATCCCGGAATCGGGCAACGTCTGTGACTCCTTGGCGTCGGTATCTTCCCGTTCGGCGTCGCTATCGTCATCATCTTCGTCGCCAAATCCACCGCCAAACAATTCAGCCCGTTGCACCGCCCCTGGATCAATCTTTTTTAATTCAGTCAAATACTCCTTGGCACGCGGCTCTGGTGACGCCATCAGAAAATTGACAATCGGCACTCGCAACCAGCGATTTTCTTCTTTTGATTCCTTGAACATCGCGACCAGTTTGTCTGTCACCGACCAATCTTCCCATCTGGCCAAATCCGAGATCACCAAATCTGCCATTTTGGAACGATCCAGTAATTTCCTGATGGCGGCAACGACGCGGTCTCGGGAGATGATATCGACCTCGGTACCATGAAACCGTAACGCCGATAGCGCTCCCATCGTCGTCGTAAAATCGCTTTCCTCATTGAGCAAAAACTCTTTTTCAACCAGCTCGACCCCGTCTTCCCCCTTCAGGCACAGGTAACAGGCCACCAGTGCATCCATCCCGCGCAGATTACTGTCGCCACCATCGGTCAGCATTTTCTCCAACACTGTGCCGTCCGATTCGGTCCCGCAGACTCCCAGCATCGTTAGATACAACCGACGCCGATTGATCGAAGTGTCTTTATCAGTAATCCAGGAAAGCAACTGCTGCCGGTTCATGCGATCCTTCAGCGCGATCAGATCTGCATAGGGGGCTTTGGCGAATTCGTCATAGGCATCAAAGGCGATCGACGATTCTTCATGTTCAAAATAATCTTGAAAAAAGGCTAGGCGATCCGGGCCAGATTCGGGCAGCGTCTGAAGATCCTCAAGATACTTCAGCAATACCGGTGACGCCTTGATCGGTGTTGTCCAAGCAATGTCCGGCGGGTCCAACCCCATCACCAAAAAAATGCGACCTGGGGGATGACGCCCCACCAACAGCGCCTCGAACTCCATCCCTTGACTTAGAGTCGTCTCGCCTTTGAGCACTTTTGTGATCTTGAAAGTGGCACGAGGAAGATCTGCATCGGGATCGTCGGGCAGAGGCGGTGCATCAATTAAGGCTGCCGATACCACCACATCTTTGGCGGCAATCTGATCCGTGAAGGTCAGATTTACCGACGCACAAAACGGACAGGCCATTGATGAAGCAATGGCTTGGCGTCCCAAAACGAAAAATGTCGAAACACACACCGCAATCCACATCATCAATGGGGCCATGACAAGGAGCGCTCGCGCCGAAATCGCCACCAACACAGCGCTGACGCAGCCGGCCGCGTTTGTAGCGTCTGTGGCGCGATTAATGCCTCCAGCGCTCCTGTTGGAGGGGCGTGAAAATTTTTGTTTATACGTGATCAAGATTCGTGGTCCGAAATGTACGACGGGATTACGAATTTTATCTCAGGAAGGCCCAAAGATTCAATGTTCGATTTGGGTTATTTTGAAACCACCAAAGAATAAAGCCGCTTATTCTGCCAGCAGTGTGCCGAAAGGCCAACTCATGCGGAAATGACGGAACAGCCAGCAAAAACGCAACAAACACACCGTATCCTGATGCGGATCTGGCGGTAGGCCAGTTGCCTGGTAATTTGACGATAGTTTGCCAATCGTTTGACAGGACAGTCCCGCGACGCGTCGGTGGCCAAAGATTTTCAGCAAACGCTATCGGTCAGCAAACGCCATCGGTCAGCAACAGTCGTTCGAGTGCTGCGGTGTCCTTAGATCTGAGGCAGCTGATCCTGGTCAACAATATCCACTTTTCGCATGAGTGACATGATCCCCAGATAAATCAAATACAGTCCATAGAGCACGATAAGCGGGGGCAACCAATATTCGGCCATGACCACTCGCAGCAGTAGCGCGATTGCCAAAACCCGACGTCCGCGGCGCCCCACGCCGTCTCCCACCCCCGTCGCCGTGAGCACCCAAAAGACGAATCCGGCCAGCAAGAAACACCCCACGCCCTTGAGGATAAAAACAATCGAATTGCTGGTGCGATCGGCCTCGATGGTGTCACGCTCGCGCTGTGCCATTCGTTCTTGAAGGTTGGAACCCGAAGAGTACTTTTTTAACAGTGCTTCTTCGCGTTCTTCTTTGGAAAGCGCCCCCTTCTGACGTTTTACCGAACCGGTGCGCGGTTGCCCGGTTCCGCCGCCGGCAATGAACGAGTCTTTGCACCTCTTGCATTTGACTTTTCGTCCGGCATAGCTTTCCGGAACATTGTAGGTGGCACCGCAAACGCAATCGACTTTCATGGTATTGATGGGGTAGAGAGAGGTGGAAGAAGTAAACGTCAGTCTAGCTTCCCCATGACTGCCATGCAAATTTCTACACGCCGAAGTGGGGCAACGAGGCGGAAATGTGGGTGAATAACTTGATTGAAGCTGCCTTTGCTCCCACCAATCGTGCTAAAGATCTAGCCCACCGATTCCTGAAACACCGACCGGTATTGACCGTGGTTTTGAAAATACTCCAGCAGTTTTTGGAAGAACTCATTACCGCCCAACGTTGCGCTGTCGCCTACAACAATCAGCTTTCGCCTGGCGCGCGTGATCGCCACATTCATTCGACGCTGATCACCAAGAAAACCAATCTCGCCCGTTTCATTACTGCGCACGGTGCTGATCAAGACGGCCTCTTTTTCACGCCCCTGAAAACCATCGACGGTATCCACCTCAATGCCCGAACAACGTGGTAGCGGATTCAATTGATCGCGCAGGTAGCGCACCTGAGCCGCATACGGGGCGATGATGGCGATATCCTCGGGCAACATCCCGGCCTCGATCAGTTGGCCGGCCTTGGCGACGATCAAATGAGCTTCCTGCCGGTTGAGTTTGCTTAATCCTTCGGGCTCCAGTTCTTCATCCCAGCCCGCCCCCGCCGAATCAATAAATACAACCGGGTGCCGGGTTAGCTCTGACGGTTCAATGGTTTCAAAATCGGTCAATAAATGGCCGATCACGCTATCGTCGGCGATCAATTTTCTGTCGTAGAAGTAATCTGACGAAAACGTCATGATGTCCTTGTGCATGCGATATTGGACATTCAGCAATCGATTGACGGTGTCGCCATACTGCTTCATCTGCCGTTCAAGAAGGCTGATCGCGAATCCTTGTTGGGCAGCATCGCGGCTGAGCACCGTTGGCGGTAGCTGTTTGTGATCGCCCGAAAGCACGATTTTTTCCGATCGCAAAATTGGCACCCACGCGCCAGGTTCGGTGCACTGACAGGCTTCGTCAATAACGACCATGTCAAACCAGCGGTCTTCCAGCAAGTCTTCGTTGAAGGTCGTTGTGGCGCAGATGATTTTTGCGCGCGACAGGATATCGTCGATAGCGTGCCTTTCCATTTCACGTGCATGCCGCTGTAGCGTCCGGGCCTCATCACGCAGCGCAGATTTCTCGCCCCGCACCGGTCGGTGACGCGTCCACTTGCCAGCCTTACGGAACAGGTTTTCCGCCTCCCGATACATCTCGCGGATCACCGATGTGCTTTCGTGATTCTCCGCCAATCCGTCCAATGTGTGGTGCCGCAGACCTTCGGCCACCCGCGCCGGATGACCAATGCGGACCACTTTTTGGCCCTTGGCCACCAAACGCGCCAGCAAATTATCGACGGCCGTATTGCTGGGCGCACACGCTAAAACACGCTGCCCCTTTTGAACCGCCTGAACGATCAGTTCGACGACCGTCGTTGTCTTTCCGGTTCCCGGTGGCCCGTGAATAATCGCCAGATCATTGGCCGCCAACGCAAACCTGACCGCCTCCCTTTGAGACGCGTTCAGTTCAGTGGTCAGGTGCACTTCAGGCGGCTGCGGATGAAAGGTGGGCTCCGATATTCCCATCAAAATGTCACGGAGCTTTCCCAGACGTCCGCGCGAATTCATCGCCGTATTGATCGCGGCCAACTGGCGCTGCCGGGTGACCTCGTCGGCGGTCAAGTCGATACGAAATTGACTCCCATCAGGGCAATGGTCCAACGCAACTTCCAAGCTGTCATGCTTGCGTTTACTGACCACGCCCTGTAGAGTCGAACCATCGTCATCCGGCCAAGCGGAAACCACCACCGGAGAACCGGTGCGGATCCGGTGCCAGGGCATCGGTTTGTTTTTCTTGCGCCGGACAAAAGTGACCAGCGCTCTGCCCCCCATACCGGGACGGTGATCGGCGATGGATAAATCGACAATGGTTTCGCCACTGCGTTCGGGATCGCCGGATCGCATGCGTTTACGACGTTCGGCCATTTGCTCGATCTCGGCAGCCGACTCCATCGCCAACCACTGGACCATTTGTACAAAATGGGATTCGGCTCCCACGTCCATCATCTTTTTTCTTTTTCTCGAAGACATGGCAAGAATGTATCCGAAGACGCGTGCACTGGAACCCACCTGACGCCCAAATGTCACCGCAGCCCGGATGTCCCCGACCGACGAATTCGGGGAAATGAAAACAGAATCGCGCCGCATCGTCTTCCGGGAATCAGACGCGGTTCGAAGGCTGCGGAAAGAATTTATTCAGTGTTTCCTGCGACGGTGGACGCGTGAGCAGTGATGTCACCACCATCGAGACAATTGTCGAAGCAAACATCAATACGACGGGCATCACCTGCGCCCCGTCGGTAAATGGAAGATTGAGCGCGTACGAACGGTCGGCACCAAACCCCGATTCACGAAACAGGTAGTACCAGGTGGCCGCTGCGGTTGCGATTCCCGAAACAGCGCCTGCCGCGGTCAGTCGCCGCCAATAAAGCGCCGC
Source organism: uncultured Pirellulaceae bacterium (assembly GCA_937967505.1). Lineage (GTDB taxonomy): Bacteria > Planctomycetota > Planctomycetia > Pirellulales > Pirellulaceae > Mariniblastus. The sequence continues at coordinate 12,939 of CALCJM010000022.1, forward strand.
AAACACTACCGGAAACAATGATGCAAATCCGGAGAAGCACCAAATCCCCAACGTGAACACACTTTGATTGCTGACCAGGCTGACAAGATAAACCGCGACCACCACCGCGACCACAAAACCACGCGCCAGCCACACCTGTACCCGATCGGAGATACGTCCCTTGCCCGCATAGTGATCAACAATGTCGTTGGTGAACATCGATCCAATGCACAGAAATTGACTGTCTAGGGACGACATCACCGCCGCTAGGATTCCCGCAGTCAACAATCCGCCCACGAGGGCCGTTGTGTGAAACTTTACCAGCGCCGGCAGCACGGCGTTGGGCTTGATTACCGCCATCACCTCCGTAGGCAATGCTCCCTCGGTCGTGGCCCAAATTCCCAACAGCACACACGGAACCCAAACGATCATGATGAAAACCGGATGGCAAACCACCGACAGCTTAAAACTGTTGACGCTTTTTGCCGTCAGCCAATGCTGGAACAGATGCGGGAACATTCCCACCGACAGCGGGATCAGCAAATATGTAAAAAACCTGGTCTTGGACATCGTCAGCCGGGTCGTGTGGTCAGCATCTACTTTTGCGGTCACGTTCCGCAAGCTCTCCAGCAACGAATCACCACCGCCCAGTTTATTGGCGATCAGCACGAACGTTACCAGCCCCAAAACCATAAACACTAGGGTCTGAAAGGTGTTGGCCCAAGCTGTGCCCCGCATCCCGCCAAAGAATACGTAGATCAACACCACCACACAAACAACCGCCGAACCAATCTGCGGTGGCAGACCACCTGCAAACGCCGCGTTGTCACTCTGGAACATTCCCTGATTGGCAAACGCACCCGAGGTCATGGTCTGGATCACGGTGCCTGACGCCATTACTCCGATCAACAAATAGGGCACGATCAAACAAACCAGAATCGGAAACAGCAGCACACCCACAAAATCACTTTCCAGACGATCCCGGAAGAACTGGATCTGCGTTGTGTAACCGTACCTGCGGCCAAAGCCATAAATCTTTACGCCAATCACAAAAAAGCAAAGAGAATGAATGATACCGCTACTGGAGGCCAGCATCCCGTAGACACCGATCCCCTCCTTGAAGGCTTCGCCCGTCGATCCCACCAACGCAAAAGCGGTCATCGTCGTGCCGAAAATTGACATCAACAGCAAAAACGGACCGATCGAGTGACTGGCCAGCAAATAGTCTTTTTTGGTACCTGTGAAGCCACGATTGGCGATATACCCCAATCCCAACAGCAGGATTAGATAGACCGCGATCACCACCAGGCGAATCATTCCGGGGGCCATCAGCTGACTCCTTTGCCAGAATCTGCCCTCACTGGATCATCATCCAGCGGCACTTCTTGAGGCCAGATAAAAATTGTCGCCAGAAACCACACAAAGGCCGCCGCGATTGAAATACCAGCGTGGTACAAGAGACCAATCGGCATAAAACCACCAACCAGTGTGGCGTTGGTCCAGTACCAATTATCCTGGTGCAACACCAGCAGCAACACGATTAACACGCCAAAGAAATATCTCATCGCCCATTCCCGGTAACGATTTCCAACAGACCAATCGCCGGCACGCCATCGCATTGGATAATGGCCGTGCGGCCGGCGACACGCGTCCCGCGCTGGAGGTCCAGGCAATCCGCCAGTTCGTTGTCGGCAACAATCGAAAACAACTGGTTTAGCTTAACCTCGCGCAGCACGTCGTGACTGATCAGGACTCGTCCCAAGGGAGTTTGTTGCGCCAGGATTTCCTCGAAGACATGCGTGGAAATCGCACGTTTGTTGATGCTGACGATTCCGTACTGTACGACCTGTTGGTCGGATTGCCGGGTCAGCAGAATCTTGCGTGAGTAAAAATCGTCATCATGCCGAACCCCTAGGACTTTGACATCCACCGGGCAACCATGATGCGCCTCAACCGTAACGGTCATGTGGGCATTATGATCCAACAGGCCAGCAAAGGGTTCCTGCAGTTCGCCGGAAGCCACCGGAGTAAAACTTCCCAGCGGCTCCAATCCCTGATGAAACAGCCCTACGAGCGACTCCAGTTCAACTCCCGATTGAAGATTTAACAGATCGCGTTGCAAAGCTGGTTCCGTGAAATTGGGTTGATTTGATAATCCGATTGGGTATCGGATCAGGTCTGACCTGATTCGATCAAATTTGGTCATTCAAATTTGGACATTTAAACCAAACAACATCTTTTACTTGACGCCGGCCGACACGATCGGCAGGACTTCTTGGTAGCTCAGGTCTTTGATCTCGATCGTCGGTTTCACATCCTCGGTTCGGTCCAGGACGGTGTCCACGAGGTAGTACAGCAACCGCCTGAGTTCGTCCGACGGTACGCTGTCCGCGATCTCTTCGGCCTTTTGTTGGTGTTTTTCAACCAGCGCGTATGCTTTGTCGAATACTCCCGCCTCGAAATACAATTGCCGTACCCGATTGACGCGTTGGGATGGCGTCAACTGACAGTCTTTATCCACCAACGAAACCAGTTCGTTCCGCAAATCATCCTTCAGTCCTTCCAGTGCCAGCGCCCACAGCACCGTTGGCCGCCCGCCCAAAATATCGGACCCCGTCTGACGTTTGTTGTCGTCGTCGGTTTCAAAATCTTTCAGATCATTCAAAATTTGAAACGCCACACCCAAATTACGGGAAAACGTTTTGATCGGTTCCAGATACTCATCGGCCGGCCCGGCCAAGCGCACCCCGCTGTAAAAGGCAGCTTCAAACGCGGGGGCAGTCTTCAGTGCGTAAATCTTGAGTGCGTCGATCGGTTTAAGACACTTGTCACGTGCGTCCCGCCAGATCAATTCGGCCCCCTGCCCTTCGGCCAGTCGTTGGTGAGCGGACGCCAGATAATCCAAGATGTCTGCCGCCGTTTCGGCCCCCAGTTCTTTTCGATCGCGACTAACCAGACGATATCCCATCCCAACTAGGTAGTCACCAACGTTGATCGCCGTCGGTATCCCGTATTGCCGGTGAAGGGTTTCTTCACCGTAGCGAAACGGGTCGGCGTCTTCGATGTCGTCATGAACCAGCGACGCCTTGTGGAACGTCTCAATCGCCATCGCTGTCCGCAGAATTGAATCGGGCCAAGCCTCTACCACAGCTTGGCCGCCGGAGAGCGTCGCGTCCGTTTCTGCCAACGCATCGTAGACCGCCAACGTAATGAACGGGCGCGCGTATTTGCCGCCGCGCGAAAGAAATTCATAGGCGATATTTTCGGTGGCCGACAGCGGGTCGTTCTGCGGGTGCTGCTGCACGGCTGCAGGCTTGCTGCGAATTTTGGGGACCAGTTGTTCCAGTGTGTCGGCCTCAAATAACCGTGAACTCTTCCGCAACAGATGCAAATAGGAGCGCGTCTGCTGACTGGAAGTATCGTGCGGTACGCGCACCATCTGATCCACCCAGTCCTCGTCCACCGAAGTGTTGCGGCAATCGCTGGACAGCAGTGGCACCGCCATGCAGGGAATGCCCGCCAGCATGATTTTATCGATTGCCTTTTCCAACACATTCAAACAGGCCACGCCAACGATGGCATCGACATGACCGCTGACAATGATTTTCAAAACGATCGGCGACCCTTCGGCAACCAAAACCTTGTAGCCCAACCGCTCGGCGGTGGCGCGGAAATCTGCGATGCTGCACGCACCGCATGTCTTGCAGGCCAAGCCAAATTCGTCGTAGTCCGCCGGACAACCTTCGGCATGCTTCAAACAGTGCGGCAGCAAAAATAATCGGCGGTTGTGTGGAATCGACTGAATCTGGGTCTCCCAAAAACAGCTGGACAGCACCACCATCATCCAGCCCAGAAACCCTTCCGGCTGGCCGGCATCTGCCAAAATTTTTCGGGCGATAGTTTCCAACTGATCTTTATTGGGTGGCAACGCCGGATCAAGCGATTCGGAAACCAACCTGCACTGCTCCCGCAATGATTCACGTAGATCCCTAGTGGCCGGAACCATCTTTAAATGAGCCGTTTTCCGTCGGCGCGAGCGGCGCGGTTTTTTTTCTACTACCGACGTGGTTTCACCGTCTCCGGGTCGTGCACTGTCTGTCGTTGTGGTGGTCGGCGCCAAAACTTCCCTCATGATGTTTTTCAAAAAAAATTGTGCCTCGGGTTACCCGATCGATTCAGGATACAACCCGATCCACCGACGCGCGCTTTGCCCGTGCCAGTGCCGCGATCGAAAACACCAAAGGATAAAGCTTTTCGTGGTACCAAAGTTTCGCGAAATAAAACCCAATTGGATGGAATACTTCAATCGAACCGCTTAACGCCGCCCGTTCCAGCCACCTCACGGCTCGGCTGGCAGCCGCCTGATGCTTCGGATCGGGGGATGTCAGTAGCGCTTCAGCACATAATGCGGTTTCCTCTACCGTCGATGTACCCAGTGACACGTTTTTCCACCCGATAGAAGGACCGCCGCCGAAACCTCCATCATCATTTTGATGATCCAGCAGCCATCTTAGCCCATTTTGGCACTCGGGTGTATCGATTAAATCACAGTGTGCATACGCCTGGAGGACTTTGGCGGTTCCGTAGCATGGGTTAATGTCGTCAGGAAAATCCTGATTTCCAAACCACAACGGTAACCAATCTCCCTCTGAGCGTTGCTTTTGCCGCAGGTAACCAAACCCACGATCTATCGCCCGATCGATTCGTTCAGACGAGACACCAGGTAAGTGTGTGGATTTCCAAGCATCCAATGCGCGGATTGCGTGAGCCGTCAGATCCGCACCGCTACGATCAAAGGGAAGTTTTCCCCACCCGCGGCAGAACGTCGGCCATCCCCGATCGCGGTTCTGCAAGGCCAGCAACCAACCCACGCCAGAATCGGCGGCGGCTAGGATCTGCTGCCGGAGCGCATCTCCAAAATCCGCGCGATGCGGCTGCGGAAGTGCGGCCTGAAATTGCGGCGAGCGAATCAGATCATCGATGTGTTTCAGTGCAATCAGCGCCCCGGGCGTATCGTCCGCGTCGGGAACAGCGCCCGACAGGTCCGTCCACCCCCACCCTCCGGGAGCCGCCCCGGTAAATGGATGCACTGATGTGTTCTGACAGGACAGCAACCATTGAATGCACTGGTGCCAACGCCCCGGTTCTGCCAGCACCACTTGAGCCAGCGTTTCCCGGTCGTTGGCGATGCCGTTGATCGCCAGCGTCGTTCCCCAGGTCGCCAGATTGGTATCAATCGGCCAGCAACAGCCATCCTGCGGTTGTCGAACAGCCTCCAACAGGAACCGGATCGAATTTTCGACCACCGCAGATTCACAGCGTCCGGATTCAATCAGCGCCATCGCCACGAACGAGGTCAGTGGAATCGCCTCCAGATACCCTCCGCTGGCTGGCTGCATGTGCTCCAGCACTTTCAACGATCGGCCAATCGCCAGTGAGCGCACTGTTTTGCGAACCGGATCCCACGGTGGATCGTTGATGAATTTGCATTGCCCGATCGCCACCAACGCGGGAATCGCATAACTGACAACCGGCAGTTGCATCAAATTGTAAAAACGCTGCGGTACACAGGCGGCTTCAAAAGGCAGTGCGGAGACCACCTGCCATGGAACAATCCCGGCCATTGCACAATTGGCCAAAATCGGGACCGCAAACGTCTTGTCCTTACCATAGCGCGCCCGCAGCCCTTCGATGCCACCACAGGCAGCGATGTACTGCCGGGCGTGTGCGATTTCCGGGGTAAAGGTTTGCGCCACGCCTGCTGCGGTGAGGGCGGCCTCTACCAGCATCGTCGTCGAGATATTCGAATAGTTTTTATCGGTATCGCCCCAGCCGCCGTCGTCATTTTGCTCCTTGGCGATCCATCGGATTGCTGCATCGACAGTTTGTTGAATCTCGGCACGTCGCGGTTGATCGAGCGCTTTTCGCTTCAGATAAAAACTCAACGCGCTGACCGCCGTCGCGGTGGAAAGTGCGGATGCCGACAACTCCCCGGTGAAATGGCCGTCTGCGGTACGTTGATCCAGCACCAGCCGGAGAGTTGTTTCAAACGCGCTTTCCGCCGGAGGCAGGCTGTTCATTGTCTGCACGACCGGCCCAACTGTGGCCCCCAACGCTTTGGTGAGCGCGCACATGACCTGTTCATCGGGCTGACCGGTCCACTCGTCCATATAGAACTTACTGACCTCAAGCGCTAGGGAGACCCCGACACCGGGATAGTTTTCATGCACCCAGCGCGAAAACCGTGTGGCGCGAAAACGGATGTTGCGACGCACATCCAGTTTGCCGCCGGGGAAATCAAAATCGCGCAGCACTTCTTCAAACCGGTCCACCACCGGGCCACAGCGTTGCAAATCCATGCCGCCGGTGCAAATATTGATCTGCGGGTTGTCAGCGGCAGGGGCACATTCAGTATCCGGACCGCTCCGTCGGTGGTTGTAGCTGTGCAAGTCATAGACGAAGAACCGTCCAAATTGGGCGGCCAGTTCATCGAACAACTTCCGCATCTGGCTGTAGAAGTCGTCGTACAGGGCGCGCGAACGTTCGACCACATCGGTCGGTGGTGACGACTTCCAGACCTTCAGGCCCCATGCGTCTCTTGGCGAGGTGTAAACGGCGCGATGGCGACGGCGGTTCAGGTCAACTTCAAAGCGACTGCGTGTCGCAATGACGCGTATCGGAGCGATCTGTGTCCAAACCGAAGTAAACGCATCCTCTTCCCGCCGACGGTCGGCAGCACTGATGGCCAGCAATGGCTCAAGTTCCGCGCGTACCAGACTGCCATCATGGACCGCAACGGCCACGATAGGAACGGCGCCACCCAATTCGTAGCGCTCAATCCTGCAAATTTGATCCGTAAGGTTACTACCCACCAATACCTTTCAAAAATCGCCTGATAGAAATGCAGGACAGGCATCCAGCGGTTCCACCGCTTATAACCACGTGTAACTACTCGCAACCGCTTCAGGCCTACTTCCGGCTTAATTCGTGCACCGCATCGACCAGTGCGATCGCGTTCTCCACCGGGGTCATTGGCAAAATACCGTGTCCCAGATTGAAGATGTGCCCTGCCCTGCCCGCCGCCTGGTCCAGCACAAATTTTGCTTGCCGCCGGATTTCGTCCGGATTGGTTAGCAGCACCGTGGGATCCAGATTCCCCTGCACCGCCCGGTCGTACCCCACCGTCTGCCAGGCGTCATCCAGACGTGTCCGCCAGTCGATGCCAACCACGCTGGCGCGCGTATCGGCCAATAGTGGCAACAGCGCCGGATTACCCGTCGCAAAATTAATCACCGGAACGTCGGCAGGCAGGCTGGCGATGATCTGTTGGACGTAGGGATGAACCTTCTGCGAGTAGTCCTCAAAACTCAAACAGCCTGCCCACGAATCGAACAACTGGACGCATTGAGCCCCTGCCGCGATCTGCCCTTTAAGGTAAATCGAAATCGAAGTCACCAGATGCTGCATCAACTGGTCCCAGGCCGCATGGTCGGAGAACATGATCTGTTTGGTCGCGGCGTAATTCCGACTCGATCCACCCTCAATCATATAACTGGCCAAGGTAAACGGAGCACCCGCAAAACCGATCAACGGCATGTCTGCGGGCAAGTCCTGGCGGGTCTGCCGGACGGTCTCCATTACAAATTCCAGTTCCGCGTTGGAATCGAGCGGCTTGATTCGGTCAATGTCTTTGGCGGTCCGGACAGGATTGTGAATCACAGGTCCGTCTCCTTTGACGAATTCCAGATCGCAGCCCATGGGAACAAGGATTGGCAACAGGTCCGAGAAAATAATCGCGGCATCGACGCCCAGTTTTTCCACGGCGGTGCACATGACCTCGCTGCAAAGTTGCGGATTGGCGCACAGGTCCAAAAACGAAACCTGCGCCCGCACCTCCCGGTATTCGGACATGTACCGGCCTGCCTGCCGCATCATCCAGATCGGCGTCACGTCAGTCGGTTCTCCCCGACACGCTTTCATAAAAGGACTGTTGTACCACGGGGCGTTGGGGTCGTTGCTGCTGGAGGACGGGCCGGACATTTTGATATAGCTGTTCTGTTTTCGGGATTGAAGTTGAGGAATTGCTGCTGCAATTTTGTCGATCGTGTCAACCGACAGCAGAGGCGAATCGGCGATAGTCAGGTCAACCGGGAATCCCCGGTCAGCCAGAATCTCGCACGTGTCCGTTCCGGCTGCAATGACAATATGATGGTCCAACAGATGATTCGTCAAACGGGCGCGACGGAAGCGTTTGGCCAAAAAGGCAAATTTACTCACCTGTGCGGGCCGATTGAACAGCATCACCTGAATATCTTGTGCTTCGAGTTGCTCAAAAAAGAGTATGACGGCATTCGCGCTGGCCGGAGGTGCTGACGAAAATACGGGGATCGGCACGACGCGCGCCCCCCGCGCCTCCAAACCGGACGACAGACTAAACCAGTCCTCACATTCCTCTAGGCCGCACGTCAGGTTCAACATCGGGTTGCCGGTGTGCTGATGCGGTCGGAAATGGCGGTCCATTGAAATCAAGACGTTGCGCCATGAATTCCCCCGTACTGCCCGTCGCGTACCGGCATCCGGGAAGTAGGCCCGAACGGGATCGATCGAAGCCTTTGCCAGTGCTTCGGCGGCCAGCGGTGACGCCGCAATCATTTGTGTGTCCTGAAGCAAGTCGTTGACCCGGCGCGCATCCTGATGCCGGGAAACAGATTCCAAAAAATCAGTCACCCCCGCGCCGGTGCGGAAGATGACGATGTCAATCATCCCGGTCAGTAGTTGGCCAGTGAAATCCGTTAAAACGGAGGGGGTTGCCGGAACTGACACCGTACCGCGCCCCCGGTTAAGCTCGAAATCAGCCTCAACCGCCCTGCCCTGCCGAGAGCTTGGGGTGTTCGGCGCGTCCAGCAACTCAACTGCTGCCCCACAACTTTTCAATCGTGCGACGACCTGTTGAAGTTCGCCGTCGGCGACTGACGGTGTGGAAACCAGCGCAAAAGTGACTCCCTTGAGATGTTCGGCATGGTTAGCCATGGAAATGGGTTCGGTTTAATGCAAAAACGATGGTGACGGCCAACGGAAACGTCGGGCCTAAAGAATAACCTGTTTTGCAAGGTACAAAAGCCCACCGTTGGTGAATCGCCAGCCACCCATTTTTAAAAAAATAATCTACAATGGGTTTGGGCGGTTGTTGCCCGCCATGTCACCTACTGTACCCCAACGCGCCCCTGTCACTGGATCCCCATGTCTGAATCCAACTTTTCCCGGTTTAACGACACCCTTGAACAATCCGGCGCGGGCGCGTCACTGGACTATTTACAACAGTATTTCCGCGCCCGGGAAGACTACCACAAACTTTTTGAGATCCTGAAAATGCAGGCGCGACAACGCCTCGGCCTGCCGGTTGTCTTTGACCCTGAAAACGAACGACAGCTGCCTGAAGATCTTGGCAGAGACTTAGAAGAGGCGCTGATGGACGCTTGCCGGGTCGTGGGACAGCACCTGTTTCACGCTGGCCGCCCTGACGAAGGATGGATGTATCTGCAACCGGTTGGTGATCGGGTGCTGGCCAAAACACTGCTGCATGAAGTGCCGCTAAATGAGGAAACCCGGCCCGCCATCGTCGAAATCGCGCTGGGACACGGTGTCGATCCGGCTTACGGATTCCGGCTGATGCTGGAACAGCACGGCGTTTGCAATGCGATCACAACCATCGACGTTAAAACAGGACAGGGGGAGCTTGATAAAAAATCGCTGGAAGAGGTTTGTGTTGTGCTGTTGGAGCATTTTTATCAGGACCTGACCCGCAAAGTCCTTGGCGATGTCGCGGAACGCGCTGGTGCACCAAACACGCCCCCCACGCCGGATTCGCCAGTAAAAATTGCGTTGGGAGAACTGCTGGATCGCCATCAGTGGATCGTGATCGAGACTGGACACCATGTTGATGCCACGCACCTGTCATCCGTGGTTCGATTGTCACGTAACGTTTCGCTGCCCCAACACCTACAGATGGCCAGAGACCTGGCGCGGTATGGGATTCGGCTGCCGGAGGATTTTCAGTACGCGGGTGACGTGCCGTTTGAATCCACCTTCGCAGATCATTTGATTTGGTACCGGGGGCTGATTGGCGAAACCGAAACCGACACTCAGGCAGCCGTTGATTTTCTCCAAGCAAAGATCGCAAACGCTCAGCAGTTCGACCTGCCGGTGATCGTGGAGACTCTGGTAGCGTTTCTGGCCAAAGCAAACCGGCCGGGGGAATCCCTAGAACTGGCGTTGGAGAAACTGGCCGGAAAATTCGAACCTCTGGGAATTGCTCCGGGGCTGTTTGAAATCGCCAACAGCGACGAACTGCGATCAAGGTTGAGCCAGTTTTTTGAGGGGAGCGGAGATTTGCTGGGCTACGCGGTATGTCGTTTGACGTGAGCCCTGTCGATCAAAGCTGGCGATCGCAGGCGGATCGCAAGAGCCGCTCAAACTTTTTTAAAAACGAAAAAAGCGGTGTCGCATTTTTTCAGCCACACCGCTTTCTTGGTCCTCCAGCTGTTACCAGCTGGATCTTCTAGCTTCCCAAGATGTTTGTTCGGCGAGGAATAAATGCACCAGGATCGACGACGGGATCGTCCTCTTCGTCGCTGACACTCGGCTGAGTGACATCACGACGCTCTGTCGCATCTACTTCTTCGACGTCTTCGATGACACCTTCGGTGGCGTTGACATCCGGATTGACCGGAGCAATTTCGTTGGATCCTGAATCGACAGCTGCCGCGGCCGCAGGAAGAGCAATCGCTTCGCCATAAACCGGTGTTGAACCACACATGCCGGTGGCACATGAACTGGCAGGCATGGCATCGGAGTAGATCACTTCCCCAACGCCGCAAGTGCTGCAGCTGCTACAAGGTGCTTCGACCGCATATCCACCGCAGCCGCAATCGGCAACAGGCTCTTGGGGACACGGAGGGTTGCAACCATCGTTGCACACGCCGATGACTTTGCCATCGCGGTCACGCGGCACTCGATTGCCTCGTAAACGATCCAGCAGGCTCAGCCTCGGACGGCTGTATTCGGACGCCCCGCAACCGCAAGACGCTTCTTCTTCGCAACCGCAAGGCGAGACCGCAACAGGTGCAGATTCGCATCCGCATGTCGGTGAGACGGGAGTTGATGCAGCACAGCCGCAACCGCGTCCCACCATACGCAGGCGTGACCCCCACGCTGCCGGAACAGTTTCAACTGCCGCCGGAGCAGCTTCGCAACCACAGTCGGTAGCTTCAACTACAGGAGCAGCCTGAACAGCAGGAGCAACCTCACAGCCGCACGGAGCAGCTTCGACGACCATTGCGTCGCAGCCACACGGAGAGGCCTCAGCCACTGGAGCTGCACCACATCCGCAATCCGCCTCTACTGGAGCAGGTTTTTCACATCCGCGACTGCCCAGCAAACGTCGCAACAGGCCGCCGCGTAAATCAAAACCTGTACCGCAAGCCTCGGCAGCCGGTGCGGCGTCACAGTCACATGGTGCCGATTCAACTACCGGAGCGGCATCGCATCCGCAAGGAGTTGCCTCGACAACGGGTGCTGAATCGCACCCGCAGGGTGCTGCCTCGACCGCACCACAGCTTGGAGCTGCCACCTCGCAGCCGCATGAAGGAGCAGCTGACTCGCAGCCGCAGTCACCTCCGCCAATGCCGCTGGAGATCCGTGACAGCAATCCGCCACCTTGGCGACAGCCGCATGTTGGAGCAGCCGTTTCGCAGCCGCATGAAGGAGCAACTGACTCGCAGCCGCATGAGGGAGCAGCCGCTTCGCAGCCGCAGTCCGTCTCCACCGGCTCGCAGCCGCAGCCAACATCCGAATCGACCGTAAGGATGTCAGCGCCGCAGCACTGACCGCCGGAGCGGCCGAGCAATTTATCCATGAGGCCTCCGCCTCCACAGCCGCAGCTCTTCACAGCGGGGGCTGTACAGGACGAACAACCGGCTCGTCCCAGCATTCGGTCGAGCAAATCTCCACCGTAGCTTGTGTTCGCTGACATCAAGACACTGACCAGCAGCATCGCAGCAATTTTCAGTTTCATAACGACTAGTCTCCGTTTTAAGGCCACTGCGATCACGATCAACTCCCTCCCGACGCCGTTGGTGTTTTCGGCCGTCTTCACCTCTGGCGCTACGATGATTTCCTGTGACAGAAATTCGTGGCGGGTAAGTAGCAGAATGCTGTTGTTTGTGGGGGTTGTTTGCGCAGCTCTCGCAGCGAGCTTGTTTCAATCGACCGGCAGAGCCATCCGTTAGCTCAAAAAATTCCTGATCGATTGACGCTATTCAGCAGAAAGACTCTGCCGAACAATCCTTTGTTCAGTTTGTCAGCCTTCGGGATCGACTTCCGATACTGATAGCCTGCATGTTTCTCGGACGATTGCCGCTGATGCCAGCTGAGGGTGTGCTGCGGTTTGCCATTAAAATGCCTGTGAGGGGCTGAAAATCAGTCAGCCAAACTCTGACGGTTGGGGGAGGTGAGCGGCGTTGGTTTTGTTGTGTGGTTGTCGGTGGCCCCGAATGCGTCCCTTACGCCGGCCTGTTGAGCAAGATCGTCGCACAGCAGGCAGCCTGTCGGTGCGCTACCAGCAATAAACCCGGGATTCGAAATTGCTCTTTGGCCAATAAAACCCTATAACCCTGCAACTTTACCTTCAAAAACGACACGGCCCAGCTACATTGTGGTTCAATCAACAACGACGCCGGTCGTTTTGTCGATAGAAATCTCCGACTCCCATTTTTTACACACTCACCTGTCATTTCCGCTGATTTCCATGCAATCCTTCCGCCCACTGTTGCTGACCGTTATTTTGTGTGCCTTTGTGATGCTTGCCGGTTGCGAAAACAAACGGTACCAGCCTGCTGTCTGGAGTTCTACGACACTGCCCGGCAAACCAGACTCCAGCCCCAACGCCACTCCAGCGAACCATTCCCCGGACAACAGTGCGTCCACAGAAGCCAACCAGCCAACGGACTGGATTTCAATGGTTGGCAAAGGTGGCCAAAATATCAAATCACGCAGCAACCGTTTACCGGTGGCAGCCCATCATGGAGGCACTCTGCCGACCAGACGGGGCACCAGTCTGCCAACGCGCCGAATCAATGGTACCAGCCTGCCAACACGTGGGATCAATGGCACCAGTCTGCCAGCACGTGGGATGAGGGGCACCAGCCTGCCGATACGGGGAGTAACGAGGGCGAAGGGGATGACCAGTTCGACCTTGCCGGCGCGGCAACTGCGTTACGGCAATCAACATCAACGTAATCAACCCCAGTCCGGCACAACAATGCCGGTTCGCAAGGGAACGACCCTGCCGAAACGCTAATTTGAGCAAGCCTGCGGTTGTACGTACGGGTTACCAATGCGCTGTTGTACGAATGCGCTGTTGTACTAACGTGTGGTCGAACGTACGCCCGGCAAGGTTGGCCCAGCCTCTCAATTTCAGTCGCTAACGTTCACTGGGACCGTTTTTCGGGGATTGCGCCAGATCTGTTCGCGCTAAACCTGTTCGCGAAACGTGAACCAGCTCATCAGCGCGAGACCGCCGCCGCAAATCACAAAGATGATATCCATCACCATGTTGTCGTACTTAAACGGCGCAAGATTTTCCATGCCTGAGAGTCCGAGGATCAGATCAGCCAGAAACAGAACAAGCACGATCACAGAGATCGTCAAAGCCGTGATGCAAAGCCCTTTCGGCACAGCAACTACTCCGGGAGATGGATGGGGATGGGTTGGGGTCAGAAAATTAGTGCGTTTAAAGCCAGTTATCGTCGCGCCACGCGGGCGAATTCACCCGCGCGAGTAATTTGTTTGGCAAATTGACGACTGGCAATTGTTTACCAGTATAATTGGTTAAACTTGGGTGTCACGGCGGGACAATCCTCCAAAGCCATTGAAACGCACTAATTTTCTCCCTCCACAATGCCCGATTGTGTCGGCTCCGTTGTTCGACCCGTCCAATTTTGACGATTGTAGGTTATCCAGGATCCAACTTATGAAAATCGCCGTTTATACCGGTTCCTTTGATCCCGTCACTCTCGGTCACCTCAATGTGATCGCCCGGGCCAGCAAACTGGTCGAAACGCTGATTGTCGGAATCGGCCACAATAGTGAAAAACAGGGGCTGTTCACACCCGATGAGCGGCAGGAGCTGCTCAAACGCGCTACCGTGGACATTTCCAACTTGGAGGTCAAAACGTTTTCGGGGCTGGCAGTCAACTTTGTCGATCAATGCGGTGCAGCCGTTGCCATCCGCGGCGTACGCCCCATGACCGACATCGCAGCGGAATTCACGATGATGATGGCTAACCGGAAACTCAATGATCAGATCGAAACAATCTTTTTGATGGCAGACAACCAATACGCGCATGTTTCCAGCACACTAATCAAACAGCTCACACCGCTGGCATCGGACGAACAGTTGGCCAAATTTGTTCCGCAATGCATCATCGGAGATTTGCGCGAACGCCTGAAAAGTTGAAATCGCATTTGCCACACCGCTGGCCCCGGTACCCGGCCCTCCCGCCACTTATCGGGCGTTGTTCGGCTCCCGATACTCGGCCCATGTCTTGGGCGTCTCGAAAACTTTCACCGCCACCAAATCTCCGCCCAAGCCGGATTCAGTGAACGCTACTTTGATCCAGTCAAAAACCAGCACCGCAATATTCTCCACACTCGGGTTCACCTTGGCGAAATACGGGACATCTTCGTTAAGATGTTTATGATCCAGCCGGTCGATGACGGCCGCTTTGACCAATCGCTGTAGCTGTTCTAGGTCCATACCGGCATCGCCAGTTTGTTCCACGGTCACGTCGAACACGTAGTTGTGCCCGTGTCCGTTGGGATTGTTGCATTTACCAAATGTGTCCTTGTTCTCCTGAATAGTCATGCTGTCGCAGTGCAGACGATGGGCCGCTGAAAACTCAAATTGTTGCGTCAACTGAAGCATGGGGGCACTCTTTGGATTCAAGGTCCAGGAAAGTTGATCGGAAATACGTAAAACCAGCGCCGTCATGCGCTGTGGCGATCGCCAGCGTTGTTGGAACTGCTGATAGACCTCGATCAACAAAAACGGGGCACTGATCGGGTGGCCCGTGTTGCCACCTGCGTCACCATAAACAGGAATCAAATGCTCGGTAACAATTTCGCGTAGGATGCCGTCCAGTTCCGCTACGTTACACAGGTAGCCCGTTTGGGGATCAGGCGTCCCTTCAATGACAGCCAGCAATTTTAGCTGCGGCACGACCAGATTGGTCACCGGCCAACCTCCCCATGAATTGGAAGGCCTAGTTTCGTACGTCACCTTCGACGGCACTAATGCGAATCGAATCTCCCTTGAAAGCGTGATCATAAAAGTGGTTTAGGGGGCGACAGAACGAGGGTTGAATGATGGATCGGATGGCGATTGTTTTGTTACCGGGGTTCAAACCGCTGCATCCGGTTGATGGGTTACCGGGAAAAACTGACCGGATGGGAAATTTTCCGGCTCCTGCACGCAGCCCAGCACCATTTGGGCAATCTTTTCCGGTGGCACACACTGTTCGGAAGGGAAATCCGGAAACAGTCCACGCAGTAGCGGCGTTTCGACGGCTCCCGGTCGTATGGAACAAATTCGAATCGAGTGGGGCTGGCCTTCAACAGCGAGTGCCTGTGTCATCAAATCCATCCACGCCTTGGAGGCCCCGTACAGGCTGAAGCCCGGAAAGGGATCGATGGCGGACATTGACGAAATATTCACGATTGTTCCGCCGCCTGATTTGATCATCGCCCGCCACGTTTGCTGCGTCAAATAGAAACCTGACCGCACGTTGACATTCACCAACGCCTCAAATGTTTCTGACGAGATCTCTTCAAAGGTCTCCAGCGGGGCCATGGCGGCGTTGTTCACCAGCACATCAATCCTGCCGAAGGCTGTGGTGGCCTGCTGAATCAGATCGATCGCCTGATCGGCCTGGTTAAGGTCGATCTGTGCGGCGATCACGTCAGTTTGACTGGTGCCACTCCCCGCACGACCGATTTCGATTAATTCCTGCCGGACCGCCGCCAGCTTTTGTGCATCACGTCCGCAAACGGCAACCCGGTAACCTTGCTGCCGCATCAACCGGGCCGTCGCCAGCCCAATCCCGCTGGTGCCGCCGGTGACCACACAGGTAGACGACTTTTCAGTGGGGAATGTCGAAGAAGTTGGCATAGTAAACACGCACCCCGGGGAACAGAGAAACAAAGACCGACCAATATGATAGCACCAACCTTCGGGGCATGACGATGACACGAAAAAACCCCGGTTTCACAAAGGAAAAACCGGGGTTTGTTCAAGCGACGCTGACGGGACTCGAACCCGCAACCACCGGATCGACAGTCCGGTACTCTAACCAATTGAGCTACAGCGCCTCGGCAAGATTGCAAGAAATTATCTTGTCATCGATGTCTTTGCAAGACGTAAAGACAGTTTCGGAGATTGATTTTCAAAACTGCATTCAATTCTTTAGTTTTGGCACCTTTTTTAGCAAGTTCGTTCGCACTTTTGGCTTGCTTGGCTTGCAAATGGGACTCGCCGCCCCCCGGGGTACCCGAAAGGTGCGCTCTCCGCGCTCTGGTAAGCGTGGCCACGAACTCACAATTTTCGCACTACCCCTACGACCACTCCAATCACCTTGGCGTCACGTGAGTAAATTGGCTTCAACTTCTTGTTGGCCGGTTGGAGGCGGACCCGATTCTTCTCCGGATACCAGTACTTGACTGTCGCCTCCCCCTCCGACGTGCGGGCGATTACGATGTCGCCAGAACTGGCCGTGCGTCGGCGTTTAATCACCAAAAAATCCCCCGGTGCGATATGAGCCTCGATCATCGAATCGCCTTCAACCTCAAGCACGTAATTGCCACGCGCGGTCCAGAATTCCCCAAAATCCACGCGCTCGTTTTGCTCTATCGCCTCGGTCATCATCCCGGCCGCCACACACCCCGCCAGCGGCAACCCCTTCACCTCCTCCGAAAATGCCTCGGTCAATTGAATCGAACGTGATTTGTTGCTCCCACGCGTGATCAGCCCCTTACGTTCAATGGCCTTCAAGTGTCCTACCACGCCATTGGGCGATTTAAATTTCATCCCGTCGGCGATTTCACGAATCGTCGGTGGATTACTGTTTTCCCGAATGAAATCAAGGATAAACTGAAACACGCGGTTCTGACGTTCGGTTAACGATTCCTGAAGCACGATTGACCTCCACTAGATTTTCGAACAGACACCAACAAAAGTCTGACAAGTTGGACGATAACGGCCACTACCATGGCTGATTGTATACAAATGTCCATGCGAAAAATAGAGTTTGTCAACGTCGAGCCCCTAAATTTGACAACTTCCTTCAACCCTGCGGTCACCCTATGCCAGCAACCATTCCCCCCGGTCGGGATGAGACACCCGAAAACTCATCCAGCGAAGTGAGCAAAACCGTGACCTGTCCCAATTGCCAGACCCATTTCCCGGTAACCCATCCCGAACACGGCCCCAACCAAGGCAAAACGATGCTGCCAACCGGCATTCTGTTCGTGATCGCGATAGTTTGCGGGCTGTACCTGGTGGTACCGACGCTAAGCGTATTCGAGCTGATTCCAGACGCGATTCCGTTTATTGGCAGCCTCGACGAAGCAGGGGCCACCGCTGGCCTCCTATTCGCGGCAGGTCAGCTGGGGTGGTTGGAGTGGCTAAATCTGTTCCGAAAAAAACAGGTGTGATGCGTGAGCGTACCACGGTCTCCCGAAGTCGTTTTACTCTCCAAGCTTCGACGACCGTCGCCACAGCGTAGATCGATCCAGTCGTTCTCGATGCGTTGGATAGCGTCGCTGCATTTGGGGGCGGCTGAGGGTTTTCCGCTGCTATAAACGACACAATCCGCAAACTCCAACAGCGGCGGTCACATTTCCCAAAAGCCGAATTGAATTGAATGGCCGCAGGTGAAACAGGTTGTAGCCTTACCTTATCAAGCGAATGTTGGGCACGTTAGCCCCCATTCCGGATCACTTTTCAATTCCGTTTGGATATCCAATGAACAATTTAGTCTCACAATTTAGTCGCGGGCTAAGGACGGCATATTATCACTTCGACAATTTCGTCGGTTCGATGAATGAAGCTCACTGGGCCATCTTTGCTGTGATCATCGTCGGTACCGGGGTGATTCTGATGCGCGGCAAGCCAGTCCAGGGCAGCTAAGGCTGGTATTGGCAACCGGATTAGGGAGGGCCCCTTTTTAGAACAGATGCGGCCCCGGTTCGCAGCCCAGCGCCTTGATAGCCGCTGCGTCCTGAGCGGCGCCTTCTGCATCGCCTGATCTTTGCCGCACTACCAGGCGGTGGTACAGCAGCACCGCTTTTTCTTTACCGACTGTTTTCTGGGCGGCCACCGGATCCGGTACGTTGCCTTCGGCATGATTATGGACTTCAGTCTCCAGCGATTTGGCATAAACCTCAAACGCGAACACAGACTGGTTCAGATCCCGCAATGCGTCATCGAAGTCACTGCTGACCAGAATGGTTCGGTCGCTGAGCTCAATTCTGTTGTTTTCCGCGACCGGCGTCGGCATTTGGCCGATGATGTACCCGCGCGTATCCAGAAATGCGACAGATATCTGTAGCGTGCCCACACACTCGGTGAGCTCCGGCAGTGCCGCCAGTATGTCGTCACTGTTGAGTGACATTTCCCGGACTTCAGCGCGATCCTGATCCCGATATTCGTCGCGCCCCAGTTGCTGCCAGGCCAATGCTCTGACCGTCAGTAACGTGGCGAGCGTTTGCTCACTGATCCGAATCACATTGCGAAATTCGTTCTTGCTGTTGGCCACTTTTTCATCCGGTGGAAGCTGTTTTGCCGCGACGGTCAGTTCGATAATTTCCCGGTACAATTCGTGGCGTGACCGATACAACAATCGCCTGAGGCTGTCGATCGCGGGCGACAGATGCTCCAGCGCCGATTCTGTCATGCCAATTTCCATCGCAACGATACCGCTGGCCACCAACGAGCGTTGGTACAGGCCCAAACGCCACGGCAAACTTCCGAACTGCGTGCGCGAGGCAATCAGGCAAGCGGCGTCAATGTCCTCCCGTGCATCTTCCAGTTGAACGCCCGCCAATGCTTTAAAATAAGCGCGCTCGTTCAATTCGTAGGCATTGCTACCGATGGTCCAGTTCCGTTGTCGGGCACGGAGATTGAAAGTATCCAGCGCGGCGCGAAAGTGGCCCTGGGCCTGCTGGCTGTTGGCTTTGGTGATCAGCGCCGACGCGTTGTCAGGAAATCGATCCAGAATTTCATCGCACAGGACTTCCGCCTCTTTCCCCCGGCCGGATTCAATCAGTTTTTCGGCCAGGCTGATTTTAAGTCTGGGGTCGCGCGGACTGCGTTCGACCGCCGTGGTCAACTGAAAAATCGCCTGCTCCATGTCGCCGCGATCGTAGGCAATTACCGCCTGAGCCGCATCCCACCGCGCCCATTCCGGGCCGCAGCCGTACATCACCAGCGGCAACAACAACAATGTCGAAAATCCAACGGTCACCAGCAGACGCGGCAGCGGCTGGTCCGGAGATGTCGGTGGCTCAGGCGCGTCAGGCCGTTGCGCGGTGTTCGGGTCGGGATCCATCGTGGTCAAACTGTTTCTTCTTCAGGTTCTAGGAATCCGCGGGTAGCGTTAAAAATCTCCTGTTCAATTTGCTTCAGCCGTTTGACATCGCGAATCTTCTGGCCATCCGCATCGGTTACATACAGAACATCAATGATCTGATGGGCATACGTTGAGATACAGGCATATTTAACATCCAGATCCAGCTCGAATACCTTCTTTGAAATCTGGTACAGCAACCCGGCTTTGTTATACGCGAAAACATCAATAATCGTCGCATTATCGACCTCGGAATTGTTAATCACCACCTGAATTTCAGGGCGCGACAGTTGCAGTGCCAACGTTTCCTCATTGCCCCATTTCTTCCGGAAACGCGGCGGCCCGGTGTCCTGCGTCACGGCCTTGACTGCGTGCTGATGAATCTCCTGAAGCCGGTGATCGGGGCTTTGGCCGCTCTTCTTCCAATCTCCATCTTCAAACTGGAACCAGAAAAACATCTTGTCGTCATCCAGCCGTTTGATGTCGGCCGACATAATTTCCAGGTTCAAACTGCTCAGCATCCCGCTCAAGCGGTGGAAAATACCCGGTTTGTCACCGATCGCCAGACACAGTTCATACAGGTGTACGCCTTCGATCCGGTTGACGCTACAGTACACCTCGTCCCCGTGGTTTTTGATCTCCAGCATCTGACTGGCAACGTGTCGGGCCTCATGGAACTTCAGATAGGTCGTGGGCAGATGGGTCGCCGCGTTCTTCAACCACTTACGTTCCTCCTCATCGATCGAAAGAGTATCGATCTCTGAAAACACCAGTTCGTACTCGGCCTGATTCAGGCTTTTCTGGCTGTTACCTGTCAGAACCTTTTGCGTCCGGTTGTACAGTTCCGTCAACAGGCTCAGTTTCCACGGTGTCAACACGCCCGGCCCAACCGCCGCGATGTCTGCACAGGTCAGCACGAACAGCATCGCCAACCGTTCGGACGAACCAACATCCGATGCGAATTCGGCGATCGTCTGCGGGTCGTTGGTGTCGCGGTGAAACGCCAGGTGCGACATCGCCAAGTGTTTGTGGACCAGATACATAATCGTGCGAGTGGTGTCTGCGGGCAGCCCGAATCTTTCGCCAGTCTTTTCAGCAATACGGCGTCCAACCTCACTGTGATCCTCGGGATATCCTTTGCCCAAATCATGCAGCAACATCGCCAAATGCAAAATATTTTTGTCGCGAATCTTGCGGTACGTGTCCCCCACGGTGGTTTTGTCCGATTCAAATGAAATCAGATGCGAAACGGCTCGCAACGAATGCTCATCTACCGTGTACTTGTGATACTCATTAAATTGCAGCAGCCCCCGCGCATGGGAGAAATCAGGCAGGATTTTCTGTAGCACCTGCATCTCGTGCAAACGCCGGAGTAACACGTCCAGCCCTTCGGTGTTGGACAACAACGCCATAAACCGGCGAGCGGCCTCGAGGGTGAATTTGACATCAGGGAATTTCAGCATCGAGTGCCGGATCGCGATCCACGTCTCATGCTCCAGTTCTTTGTTATACAGACAGGCCAACTGCATCAGTCGCAGCACCTGTTCTAAGTCATTCTGGATCAGATGTCGGGAGCCTTTCAGCACTCCGATCTCATTGGTGTTCATGGTGAAATGTTCGTCAATCTGACGATTGACCAGCGGCGACAGCAGTGCGGCAGCCGAGGTTTTGCCTTTGGCAGTACTCTTGTTGACGAAATGGTCACTAATGTAGACGATCCGGCTGGTGTAGCGAAAATACTCCCGCATAAACCCTTCAACACCCATCATCGCCTCGGTATCCTCGTGCCCCAGCCATTTTGCCAATCGCACCTGTTCGTTGCGTCCGAGACCATCAGAAGGTTTAGTGGCGTGGAAATGCATTTCGTTGCGAATCCGCAGCAAAAACTCCTGCGACTTTTTTAGCTGTTTGGAGTCGGCGGTCGAAATTCCGCCACGTTTGAGCAATTCCTCAAAATCGGTCGTACCAAACCGGATAAATCCCAGCCATCGAATCAGGTGAATATCACGCAGACCTCCGCGCGATCGTTTGACATTGGGACGTAAAAGATAGACCGTTTCGCCATACTCAATGCGCTCCTTTTCACGCGCCTCGATGATGGCTTTGATGTTTGCCGCAGTTTTTTTTGTTGCCGTACGGACGAAACTGGTCTGAAAACTGTCAAACAGTTCCCTGTTTCCAATCAACAGCCTGGCTTCAGTCAGGGAAGAGAACACCACGGCGTCCTCGATCGCCATCCCGCAAGCCTCGCGTGGCGTACGAATACTGAAGCCCACATGCAGTCCCGAATCGGTCATGTCGGCGTTAATGCGGCGCGCGAATTCGGTAATGTCGTCGGTCAGCGTCCCCTGATACAGCAACATCACGTCTAGGTCAGACCACGGGGCGATGTCCTGCCGACCGTTTCCACCCAACAGCACCAGAGCAACCCGATCAAGCAGCGATTCGGAGATTTCGCTGACGGCGACAGCAACCAGGCCGCGAATGATTTGGTCCTGCAAATCGGATAGCGCACCGCAGGTGACTGCGCCGGACTGGCCGGCGTCGTGATCAGACCGGATCTTCAGTCTACCATTGATCCAGGCCTGCCTGGCCTCAATGACGCTTTCATGAAAACCATCGCCACTAACAGATAACGGCATGAGGAGAGGTCCGTGTTGGAGAAATTGTGTGTGGGGTAAAAAACAAACCCGTGGGTGGGCACGGGTTTGCGTGGCTCCGGAGGAACCGGATATTAAATGTTTGCTTTTTGTCGATCCAGATGGTGGTCTGTTCCGCTCAAGCGATTTGAAACATGCGTGGTCAATGGTGGGTGGTCGTTTCGACCTGTGGAGCAATAGTGTGGTCGTTTGCAGCACAGATGGGGCACCAGACAGCGGTCTAAACCGCGTCTTTGCCCGTTTCGCCAGTCCGGATACGGACCACTTCTGACAGGTCGGAGATGAAAATCTTTCCATCGCCCATCTGTCCGGTTTGCGCCTTTTCCATGATTGTATCGACAACTTTTTTCATGTTGTCCTCTGTCACAACCACTTCCATTTTTACCTTCGGCACGAAATCGATCGCGTACTCGTTACCACGGTACATTTCGGTATGCCCTTTTTGACGACCGTAGCCTTTGACTTCGGTGATGGTCATACCTTCAACGCCCACCTCAGTGAGGGCCGTTTTGATTTCATCCAGCTTAAAGTGACGAATAATCGCCTCAATTTTTTTCATAGCAACACTTTCTTGACGTTTAAGTTAACGCTTCTGTTGGGTTAACGCTTCTCTTTGGCATCCGGACAGCTGTCGGTTTAAAGGACAGCTTTTCCGACCACAAGGGGAACGCAAAGTTTCAAAAAAATCCAGTTTTCGCTCACCCGGCCACCAGCCAGAATCCCGGTTTCTGAAGCATTCATTTCAGCAACCGGCAACTCACAGCCCCAATTCGCGGGTCCAGTTTCAGGACACCGCCTGAAAACGACCCCGTGAACTTCCGGGAATCATGAAAATGTGAATACCTAACAATTATTGACGCAAAAGACGGGCCATAGTATTCCAATCTTGCATTAAAATGCAAAAAGAATGCTCTTGAACACCAGCCTTTTGAGCCATTTCGCTGGTGCCATTGTAGCGGAATTCAGAAAAAATCTAACCCGTCAGTCCTCGCGCGTCACCTGCCAGAGGGTTTCAGCGATTCCGGCGTCCCGGTTGACCACACGCGACAACACAAACAACAGATCGCTAAGCCGATTGAGGTAAATTCGCTCAGTGGGGAAATCTGACGCCACAGCGCTTTGCGAAAGTTCCACCAGACGCCTTTCGGCGCGCCGGCACACCGATCGGGCCAAGTGCAACTGACACCCGGCGGTCGATCCACTGGGTAAAATGAATGCGGTTAGCGCAGGCAAATCGGCATCGTACTGGTCGATCAGCGACTCAAGTTCGTCCGGTTTATGCGGACCAAAATCCGCCACCCGGTTTGTCGCGCTCAGGCATGCCGCCACGCGACTGCCAAGATCAAACAGATCGTTTTGGATTTGCCGCAATTGCCCGATCAGTGCGGTATCGGCGGCCGGATCCAGCAGGCTGCCGATCACCCCCATGACGCTATTCAGTTCATCGATCGTGCCACAGGTCTCAACTGCCAAGTGAGATTTTGAAACTTTGACGCCGCCCAATAACCCCGTGTTTCCGTCGTCACCGGTTTTGGTATAAATTTTCATGGAGAATGTTTCCGATAGGGAGCATCAATGCCACCCAAAGGATGGAACGGATTGCCAAACATGGAAAAAGTCAAATCGTGTGGTTTTTTGGTCTATCGAAATGATGGCCGTAAAGGGAAGAAAGTCAATCGCAGTTTCCTGTTGATGAAACACACCGGTCGCTGGGATCTGCCCAAGGGTCATGTCGATCCGGGCGAAACCAATCGGCAGTGCGCCCTGCGCGAACTGGAAGAAGAGACGGGGATCCGGGAGAGCGACATCGCGATCGACAGCGATTTTAAATTCAAATCGAAATACCTCGTCAGTTATAAAAAACATCCCGGGGTCAAGAAAAAGAAGACCTTGATTATTTACCTGGCGGAGTTGGTATCGCCGGTGAAGATCAAACCTACCGAACACGAGGGGTTCGACTGGTTTCGCTGGTCGCCTCCCCACAAGATCCAGAGCAACACCATTGACCCCTTGCTGGAACAATTGGGGGAATATTGGTCGGAGCAGTAGAGCCGGTCCCCACATCGCCGGCAGCTGTAGATCCGGTTCCCGCATTCCCGCATCCCCGGCGGCAGGACAGCCGGTCCCGGCGTTCCCCGAGCGGCCTTACTGCTTGCCGGTGACCGTGCCTCGCACCGCACCTGTTGAAACCGTAAACCGCGTCTCCCGGCAGGCAAACGTGGCACACTGCCCATTGTACTCCCAACAATCACGACAGTGGGGCGTCTGACATCGCAGACACGACACCAGATCATCCGATAGTGCTCCCGTGCAGATCGGGCACACCACGTCTTCGACCACCGTCGCATCGTCGTGGTCCAGAAACTTCACCCCCCAGGATTGGCTGAGCCTGAGCAGGTCGAAGATTTGCAGCGCCTGATGGATGAAGTCCGCAACGTTTTGAAAATCAGGTCCAATATCTGATTTGCGGAACGACAGCTTGCGTTTATGAAGTCGCACCGACAAATCGTCGCTGCGTCCGAGGTTGACGATTTTCAGTAGGAAGTGTTGTACGTTACCGTTCAACTGTTGCCGGGCCGGGCGCGAATCTTCGCATGCATGAACCGTTTTCACATGGAAGCGACTACGAAAATCGGCGGAACCGACTTGCCTTTCCTTCATCAGTGCAAACCGGATTTTCTCTTTGGAGTCCGTCGATATCAACAACGTGTCCGCCGCGTTGCTTCTTGACGAACCCGTTGAATCCGGCACCCACGTAACGGTCAAGTGAATCGACCGTTTCTTGATCCGCCAAAACCCTCGATGCTTGACTGAAACATGACAGGGCGTTGAACCATACATGAACGCAGACGCGGGCGATTTGAGAAACAACATCGACGGCAGCGACGGTTTGGAAATACGTTTGCCATACTGCTGTTGCAGGTGATCAAGCAGGCGATTCCAGCGGTTGGTGCGAGTGACCATCGTCCACATCGCTCCCCCGAACAGGCCGATCAGTATCAGTGTTCCAAAGATTGCCAACATTGGTTTAAGAGGCCATTTTATGGGGCCGGGACTACGATTCGATAAATGCCGTTTGTTCACCGGTGCTGTGATCAGGGCGCGGCCCGCGCGGTACCGTGCTGTGCCGATGCAGCGCTGCCTGAATCCGCCTGCACAAACGGCAACCACCGGGCGGCAAAGAATCCGGCCAACAATCCCGCGACCACGCCGCCGCAGGTAATCAACGCTGTCTTCAGCAAACCGGACGACGAAACGACATCGCCGGGGCGCCCGGCGAGTAAGCGCTGGTTGTGGTCCTGCAAAGCCTGAATCTGTTGCCCGTTTTCCACCGCCAAAGATTCCAGCGCCTGATTATCGCGTTTCAGCGCTGCCGATTGAGATTGCAATGTTTCCTTCTGGGTCAGTAATGCATCCACGCGCGCAATTTGCCCGTCTAGGTTGGCTGTCAACCGCGTTTGTTCCACCTGCAACTGCATATATTGATCTGCCAACCCTGCGGCTCCCTCCGGATCGGTCACAACCGTGTTCAGCACGTCGCGATAGATCTGATTTGACGCCCGGAGTTCCGCCACGGAAATCATCTGGCCATCGGGCAGGCTGACCAGCGCGCGATTGCCAAAGTCCGGCGCAAGCATTTTCCAGACCAAAAACAGGATCAGTGCCAGTTGCAATCCCGTCACCAGCCACAGCACGTTGTCGGACTTACGTGCGTGTGGGTCAACCATCAGCACACGCTGGCCATGGCCTGCTGAAGGTACGATGGCAGACGGGCTGTCGCTGGCGTAACGTGGATCGACATTCATTTCCGGGTCCTTGTTGTAAACTGCTGCGAAGTAATCGAGGCTGGCCGTGCAGTGTCGATTGGTGAACAGAAAAAATCCGCCGGTTCGACGTGGCGGTGTTTGGTTGGTACTGTCGGTTGCGCGGTTTGCTGGTTGATCGCCCGGCTGATTCCATTGAAACCAGCCCCGGTCGTCGTTGCAGGGGTCAATCACCAACGCGACGTTTTGCGGGCCATTGAAAAAGTTGTCACAGATAAACAGGTCCAGCGGTGACAGAAATACCGTCCATCCCGGATGCGTGTGATACCACCCCACCATTTCGAGATCAGGATGAAACTTTTTTCGGTCACGGGTAATCTGACTCCAGGTGTCATGGGTAAATTTGAAGGAACCACGGGTCGCCTTATAGTGGCTGGCGCGCAACGATTCGCTGACCACGACGTAAGGTTGGCCATCCGAATCGGTGTATTGCCGCCCCAACATTACCCCACCCAGTTCGACTCTGGTATTGCTGACTGAGTGAGCCTCCATATCGCGCATCACATCCAAATCAACAAACACCGGCATATCTCTCTCCGCCGGTGTGCCAATGGTACGGATCGCAAAATGAGCATCTTGGTCGGGGCGTACCGCCGTTGCCGGAGACGACTGTTCGATGTTGCCAAACTGAATGTCGGTTCCTTCATCAGTCATTGCGATGCACTCGTTTCTGCCGCAGTGGCAAGGGCCATCAGTTCCACGAACCCGTCTCCCCGGTCATCTCTGATTCGGACGATATCGCGATCCGGGATGCCCAGCTGCGCCATCGGAACAGCCGCCAAAACCCCGCCCGAGAGAACCTCGGCAACCGTCGCCTGTTGCATCGGCTGCCGGCAGCCGTTGCAAATCCCCTCGTTCTGCTTGACTTTGCAACGCGGCCGACCGACAGGCGTGCTTGTATCGCAGGTTCGGCAAAACATCGATTCCAAATAGTCCCGGTCCAGCACCAGCCTCATTGATGAACTACTGTTGCCCGATTCCCGTTGACCAATCAAATCGAACAATTGCTGCGGTGTGTTGTTTGCCGTCAGTGGCAAGGTCTGGATATCACGATACGTTTCGTGAGACAGGCAATCATCGCGCAGCGCGAACCGGGTTTTGTAGAACTGATTGGCCACGCCGTTGAACACCAACGCGGAACCTTCCGCCGTCGGCAATTCATGCAGCAGTTTTAAAGCTTCTTGGACTTGCAGTCCGCCGACAATCGAGGCGATCGTCGGTGACGTGGGGGTCTTTCCTTGCTGAATGTCTTCCTGTTTCAACAGCGGGCAACTGTAGCGCAGTGCGATCAGGCGGTAATCATTTTCGGTCATCGTACATTCGTAACATGGCCCTGCCGGCGGACGAAAGACTTTGGCCACGCCATTGATCTCCTGAATGCCACCATCGATCCACGGCGTATTGGATTTGAAGCATAACCGATTCAACCACAAACGCGCCTCGCGATTGTCCAGACACCCGATGACGACATCCATCTCCCGAATCAACCCCAGTCCAATGTCGGCGATAATATCGGCATCGTATGCGGTCAGGCGACAATCCGGGTTTAGTTCAGCTGCCATTTCGATCGCCACGGTCGCTTTGTTCCGGCCTGTGTGCTGCTGGCGAAAGAGAACCGAGCGCGTCAGGTTGGACGGTTGTACACGATCAAAATCAACGACATGAACCGTCCCAATCCCCAGCAGCGACAGGTTTTTCAGGACTTCGTTCCCCAACGCCCCGGCACCAACGACCATGATTTTTGCGGCGGCCAGGCGAGCCTGGTCCCACCACGCAATTAATCTCATACGCGCGTATCGGTCGTCGTCATCGATAACAAACGGGTCAGGGGTGGGTTGGATCACTAATATGCCTTTCAATTTGTCAATACTGCGTCAGTGGGCACTGCACCAGCAAGCACGGCCTGCGGAGGTAGCGGTGCGTTAGCGCGGTACCAACCCTATGAAGTTCAAGTGTGACGCAGGTAACGCGCGGGCTAAAAAACTGACGACGGATTAACTAATCAATAAAACTAATTCCTGAATCATTTGACGCGCTGCCTGCACCGGTGATCTCTATGTCGTCGCTGGTGGTGACCTCGCCGGTAAAGGTGACCTCTGTAGCAACCGGCGGCGCGTCCTGAATCACAATCTGCGGTTCCTCAAAAATGTGTTGGTCGCGAACCGGTCGCCGGTCGATCGGCAATTCAAAATCGGTTTGATGGACGGCCCACATTGCGGCATCCCGGTTGTAAGGACTTTGGGGGTCAAAATTTTTATATCGGATCATGTCCCACAGCATGGTGCACAGCGCGCTGAGCGTAAGGCTGGGGACCCAGTGGGTACCGTAGCCCCCCAAGCACACCACCCCGTTGTTGGAAATATTGGGGTGAAAAATGGGGGACTGCCAGCCCAGTGTAGGAATCAGTCGTGGGTAAGAAGCGCCTAGGTCTACCGTGACCTCATGTTTCTCCGCCACGTAAACTTTGTCGGCTCTGTCGCGCGCCAGGCCACGACCATCAAAACGAAACCGGTAGCGCGTCGGTGTCGCACCGGAAGCCTCAAAAGAGAAAATCGAACTCTCGGCGGCCAGTTTTCGGATCGTCCGGTAATCCGCTTCGAGGCGGCGCTGTCGGGGTGACTGTCGGGGCGATTGTCGGAACGATGTTTTCATGGTTGGAACCGTGTGGCGAAGATTGAAGTTGAGCAGTCGCGCGGACCGTATGACGTTGACGCAGGCGTTACCCGGCCACGATTTCAGGATAAACGATCAGGTGATCGCCGTCGGCCACGCTGGCCTGGACAAGCGTTTGTCGTTCGTTCAGCCGGCGACCGCCCTCCTTGTGGTCAAGGCTGTAGCTCATGGGTTGCCCGTCGGGACCAACGACCGGCAAATTCATTTTGGTAATGATGTTGGGAATAATGCGTTGGACGGTGATCGAGTCCGAAACAACCGCTTCGACGCTCTTGGCACCGGTTTGGTCGAGAAACGTGACGCGCGTTCCCTGCTCATTGGCAGTTTCAGCCATTAGATGGTCCCTTTTTGTTTGGAGGTGTGCCGGAGTTTGCTTTACCGCAGCCGTATTCGTCGATCGCGATCAACCCCTGGAGAAAAATGCAAAATTTGACGCAGATTTTGCCAAAAGCAATCTGGACATCGTCAATGGATCACGCCTAAAGCGCAGGAACTACTTTTTCTGTACCCGGCCTGACGAGCGCAGAATTCCAAATACTGCCACATCTTCGAATTTTCCCCATTTTTTTGTGTGCTGCTTTAGCACACCTTCGTGAGTCATTCCCAGTTTTTCCATCACGCGTCCCGACGCCGGGTTACGGGTCTTGTGATAGGCAAGTATCCGGTTCAGCCCCAGTTGTTCAAATCCGAATTCAATCGTCGCCCGGGCCGCTTCGGTGCAATAGCCGTTGCCCCAAAAGGACTTCCCCACCCAATAACCAAGTTCGGCGCGCTCATTGGGAGAATCAATCTCGAGACCAACCACACCAATCAACCGCGCGTTGGCGGGGGGCGACGGGAGGCAAATGGCAAATACGGCCGCCCTGCCCTGCTGCCATGCTTGAAGCTGAGGGGCAATCCACTCCGTCGCCAACAATTCAGAATAGGGAAAGGGAATTGTCTCGGTATTGGCAGCAATCTCTTTGTCCATCAGCAATGCATTGATTGCGGCGGCATCATTGAGTGCCAGCGGACGCAATAACAGACGCGCCGTCTGAATCGTCGGTTGTGCGATGGCGGAGTCGGTCGGTTCCGGGGAAACGTTCATGGCGGGTTTGACAATGGTTTGCGGTGAAATTGATGGCTCAGCCTCGGGGCAGCCCCGGGCTCAAACACTGCCTAGGCAGGATTCAGGTCCATTTGAGGTTCGGTTATGACGATTAGGCAAGCCGAAATTTCTCAGAAACGTGGACCAATCGGCCGGGAATCAGGTTCACCTGTTTTCGTAACCTACATTTCGTGGTCGGGCCGAGACACGGGGCAGCTGATCAGCAGCTGCCGATTCTGGCCCTGAATAAAGATACAAAGCCACGAGACCACCGCCATGAGCAACTATTTAAACCGCTTCTTTCAGGATGCTTTCCAATCAGACCAGAAAGCCCCACCTGAGACAGTCAACAGCTTTGAGCAAGCCACTGACGATCAAATGGCTGCTCATCTGGACGTCGACCAGTACGAAACCTTCCAGTTGACTAATGCCGTGCGTCCTGCGATGGATTTGAAGGTGAAACCCGTTCAGGGCTACCGCCACGATGTTTATGTTGATGACGAATCTGGAGGCAAAGTCCCGGTGATCATGGCAGCAGTTTCCAAACAAAAACTGTTTTCGACCTTCATCAAAATGATCCAGCGTCTGGGCCCGGTCGTGGATGTCGTTCTCGAATCCAGCCATGCCAATAGCGACCATGGCCACGTCGATCTCTATCGCGAACACATTGATATGCCTGTTCTGGTCAGCACGCTGTATGAGTACGAAGATCTGCTGATGAACGACGGCTGCACCGGGATCGCGGTTTTGAACCCCAATACTCCGCAGGAAATCCAGTTCGAAGAGCACAAATTGCTGATCGTTTACGGCAGCCCTCTGGAGCCATTCGAATTCATGCTGGAGAACAGTGGCGTGAGCGAGAAATCAGATATGAAATTCATTACCGAAGCCGAACACGTCCATTCCTCATCAGAACGATTCGCGCGTCGATTTGAAGAACTGCGAACCGATCTGGGCCTGGACGGCAACCAGCGCCGCGAGTCATACAATGACAGTTTCGAAAACGAAGCCCAGAGTGACGACAGCTGGGGCGACGAAAGCTGGAATCCGGACGAGGATAACAGTCAGGGCGGCCTGCTGTAAGCACCGCCCTGCAACCCAAAATCCCCAAACACGATGGCAAAGCAAATTCGCCATCGTGTTTTCGTTTCCGCACCGCGGCACTAGGCGCTCCGGAGAGTCGATTCCAGCTTCTGGATCAAATGTCGATTTTCGACAACCGGGTCGTACTCGCCCGCATCCATCAACATCTCACATTGAGGGTTTTGCCTCAAACAATATGCCGTGCGTTTGTGCATCGGGTGGTACAGATCATCCAGCCTGTAAGCCAGTTGCAATGCCATTTTATTGTTGCCCATCTGCATAAACAACTCGATCATACGGTTGTAATTGCCAGGGTCATAGGGATCAGTAGCAATTCCCTTTTCTGCGATCGCCATAGCCTCGCTGGGCGGTCGATCGCTTTCCAACAGGTTGATAACATAGTTATTGATCGCAAATGTGTTATTCGGCAACAAAACATAGCCCAGCTCAGAGTGCATTAGCATATGTGACATGCTGTCAGGATGCGCCGCATGGGGTGCGCACATGTGACACTTGCCATGCCCGGGGGCGAGTTCAATCCCCCGTCGAATGAATTGAAATGCCTCTGGTTCGTGTCCGGTTGACTCCCAGAAAAGGATGAACAATAAAAAACAAATGTGCGCATCGTAAGGGTCTTGTTTCATCAAATCCAGCATTAGCTGACGACAATCGTTGGTCATCCCGTCTGCCGCGACCGCGAGATTTGGCGACTCCTTTGCCAGTTCGATAGCCAGTTTACAACGGTCGGGATCTTCCCTTTCCAGACCAAGCCTCATGAACCCGAGACGGGTAACGTAATTAAAAAAATCCGTCGGCACACCGGCTATCCACATCCGTCTGGTGTCGTCGGTGACCCTGCCACGCACTGATTTTGCGATCAGTTCGCAGCAAGCATGGAGCGCGGATGGTCCGTCTGGCTCTTCGATCGTCCTTTTAATCGCCTTACCACCGACTGCTATAACAGTAAGCGTGATGGAAATTTGGTGAGAACGGCAACGGACGCTGCCTCCTACAAAAATCCCACTCTTCATATAATCGGAATGCTGCTGCAGAACAGACAGAGGTGATGTAGGCGTATCCCCGGGACCAAGAATACTGATGTTGCGAACCAGCATCAAATTTCTGATAATGAGTCGTGAAAAACCGGCACCAAAATAGTTCTCCTCTTCGCAATCATTGGCCGAAGAAAGCGGCAAAATGGTCAACCGCGGGAACTTCCTGATAGCTTTGTAACTATCAACGGACATAAAACGACAGAACTCTGGCGTTTCAATGTTGTCGTAGAGTTTAGGAATTCCTGTTTTCTTCCGTCCTTTTAACCAGCCAAACATAGGTCTCTTTCCTAAACGCTTACTTCTTGCAGACATCCAAAGAAGCCCGCATTGGCAAACAAAGCTTGAATTCACTACCCAAACACTTCTGTTTCGCAAGGAGAACTACTTCACGCGTACCAACTTCATCAATCGACCTGAAACGTTCCAGTCCTGGACGTACAGGTTCCCGTCCTTGTCCCAGAAAGATCCATGGGTACCGCTGAAGACACCTTCGATCCAGTCCTTTTGCCGAACATTAAAATTGCGACGATTGTCCGGATCAGCATTGTGGCCCAGCACCGACATGATCGTATTGCTTTTGTCCAGAATCACCAGCCGACCGTGTAGGTCGGGCACGGAAACGTAGTCGCCCTGAATCGCTGCTGATGTGGGCATTCCCAGTCCTGTCACGACTTCTCCCATAAATTGTCCATCTAGGCTGTAATGCAGCAATCGTCCCTTGGGAGTGTGGTTACGGTCGCAGATCAACAACCGGTTGGGCTGGTAACGCGTATCCAGCGTCATCCCGTGACAGACATTGAACTGTTTCATCCCGTTGCCCTTTTGACCAAAATGGCTGACGTAGTTACCGCTGGAGTCAAATTTAAAAATATGGTTGCTGCCGTATCCGTCGGCGACATAGATGTCTCCCGCACGGTTGATCGTGATCGCGGTCGGTTTGTAGTTTTTGACATCGAGTCCTGATTCAGCGGGGAAAGGCATCTTCAGAATGATCTGGCCGTCTTTGGCGTTAAATTTAATCGCCTCGGCATTCTCGTTTCTGGCACCGTAGATAAATTCGTCGTCCCCTTCGGCGCGGATTTCCATATCGTGGATATTGGAGTACTCCGGCCCCAGATAAGACTGCACGACCGTGCCATCAGGGGAAAAAACGAACACACCTTGCCGGGCGCTGGTGTAGATGTGGCCCTGTTTATCAATCACGACAGAACCGTGCGTCGATCCCAACGGCGAATTGCCGTCGGGACGCAAGCCCCAGCCAGGCACCGTTTCAAAGGTCATCATGCCACACCCCATCCGCACCGGTTGGACGGGTTGAGCAGACTCAGGTCTGTCTTGTGCCAGTCCCGGGGTTCCAGGGTGCAGCGCCAGGATCAGGGCCAAAATCAAAACAAAACTGGAGACAGCAAGTTTGGGTTGAAGCATTTTCAGGATTCCGTGATGTGACGACTGTGGTTTTTCGCAATGATTCTACGCCTGCATCCATCGTAGCACGAAGCGGAGGCAATGCCCACCGAGGCGATTGGCAGTTGAAAGCTTACCGTTGGCGATGCTGCCAGCTTCGCTCCGACGCTCTCAGCATCGTCAACGGATGGTAAATTCCTAACTGCCAGTCGCCCAACTGTTCTATCCAGTACTCAGTACCCGGCACTTGCTACCCCTGCACCGTCGACATACCACCATCCACGCCCAGCGTCTGCCCTGTCACCCAGCGACTTTCATCGCCCAGCAAAAAACAGGCCGCCGCAGCCAAATCATCAACCGTCCCGGTGCGTTTGAGTGGATACTGTGCTCCCAGCGCCGCTACCTTTTCAGGGTCGGTAAAGAACTTCCCCATCAATGAAGTCTCCGTAAGCGCCGGAGCAATGCAGTTGACACGTACTTTGGGCGATAGTTCGGCAGCCAGTGTTTTCGTCAATGCCTCGATGGCCCCCTTACTGGCCGCAATCGAAGCGTGTGCGTTCATCCCCCGTGCTACCGCAACGGTACTAAAAAGCAACGCAGAAGCACTCTCCGCTTTCTTCAGCCCTCCCAGGCAGGCTTTGATTGTTTTCACCGCACCGACCACATTCACCTCGAAATCCTCACGCAATGTTTCGATGCTTAACCCTCGAATGGATTTGGCATTAAAACTGCCGGGACAATACGCAAACCCGTCGATCACCGCCGGGAAGATCCCGGCATCAATCTCGTCACTCAGCACATCCAGTACGGTATGTTCGACATTGTCGATCGCCTGGACCTCTCCAGCGGTGCGACTGTAAACGGAGACCTGATTCTCGGCAGCGGCCAGTCGCTGGACAATGCCCCGGCCAATGCCGCGACTGCCGCCGATAATCACGTAGTGCTTGCTCATGTTTTTTTCAAGGTGGGTGGTAGGGATTCAATTTGTAATATCAGACTCTCACAGGACCGCTGCCGGTACCGGAAGATAACTCTCGCCCGGGTTGGTTGATCAGCCGTTTTGCCGGTTTTGTCCAATCGCCCAAAGGGTTATCATACAGGAATGAGCAAAGATCAGGAAAAAGCACTTCCCATCCCCATTCGGGTACTGTTGGTAGACAACGAAAAAGACCACGCCAGCGCAATGACTGAAAGTCTCGAACGGATCGGGCTGGAGTGTGCTTTTGCCACCTCCGGGCCTGAGGGCGTCCGGATGCTCAACAAGGAAACCTTTGACATCGTCGTCACCGATCTGATGATGAACGATATCGACGGTATGGGCATCCTCAAACATACCAAAGACACGCAGCCACATTGTGAAGTGATTCTGGTCACCGGTCACGCCACCGTCCCGCGCGCTGTCGAAGCCATGCGGGAGGGGGCCGGTAACTTTCTGGAAAAACCGATCACGCCCAAGCGTCTACAGGCCGTCGTATCCAAGGCCTGTGAATCGGTACGTTTAAGAAAACAAAATGCTCAACTGCAAAGCCGCCTAGACGAGCGGTTTGGTTTTGAAAATTTAATCTACGCCAGCGACAGCATGAAGTCTGTGGTGGAACGGCTCAAACGGATCGCTCCGACCGACGCGGGCGTACTGATCACCGGTGAAACGGGATCTGGCAAAGACGTGGTGGCGCAGGCAATTCATCAAAACAGCCCCCGCAAGAAGAAGCCGTTTGTGGCCATCAACACCGCCGCGGTGGCGGAACATCTGGTGGAAAGTGAACTGTTTGGTCACGTCAAAGGCGCGTTCACCGACGCGATCAGCGATCGGCAGGGAAAATTCGAATATGCCGATGGGGGGACGTTGTTTCTGGACGAGGTTGGCGACATGCCGATGCCAACGCAGATTAAATTGCTGCGTGTCCTGGAGGAGCGCGAGATCACACGCGTGGGCGACAATAAATCGATCCCCGTCAACGTGCGCGTGCTGGCCGCGACGAACAAGGACCTAGAAAAGGAAATCGAAGAGGGCCGTTTTCGCAGCGACCTGTATTTTCGACTGAAGATTGTCACTGTGCATCTGGACCCACTGTCCAATCGCCGCGAAGACGTGTTACCCCTGGCCGATTTCTTTCGCAAACAAGCCAGCAAGAAGAACGGTCGATCGATCAAAGGGTTTTCGACCGAACTGCGACGGTGGATGCTGGACTACCACTGGAAGGGCAACGTGCGCCAGTTGAAAAATGTGATCGAAAGTCTGGTCGTGATGGACATTGATGACATGCTGGATATGGATGACCTGTCACCAGATTTATACGACGGGCCAGTGAAGCGTCGGACCAACAACTCCGGCAGCGACAACAGCCCCGGCGACGCCTCGGCAACCGGAGCCAGCGACGGAGCAAGTAATACTCTCCAGGCCGGTTCCGCCGATCCCGTCTCCTCGACACTGGTCGGCAAATCGCTCAAGGAGATTGAAAAGTGGGCGATCGAACACACGCTCACACTCGCCAATCACAACCGCGAAGAAACCGCCCGAATACTTGGCATCAGCGAACGAAATTTATATCGCAAGTTGCGCGAGTACGAACTCCGGTAGTTTCGATGGCAGCGCACCGGCCTCATTAGTAGTCCATCTAATCCCCGGCCCCGAGAAGTACGTAACCCGCATCCAATTTGAAGATTGGTGCGTGCTCACTTCAACCCATCTGCCCTGGAATGTCGTAGATACCGGGCGATTGGAAATCGCCTTCACTGTCCCACGATCTCTACCGCGATCCGGTCACAGACCATCATCCCCTGACGCGTCAGCCGAAATCGTTCACTGTCCTCATTCGCCAAAGCATGCTCCATTAAGGTCGCTTTTACTTCTCCCAGCACGTCGTCAATCGACACTCCAAACTGGTCCAGAAAACCGGATTTGGAGACTCCGTCAACCTGCCGCACGGCAATTGCCAGCCCCTCGGCCGCTGCTTCCAGCGGGGAAAATTGGCAGGTCTCCACCACCGGCAACTGGCCTGCCTCGATGCGTTTCATGTACTGCATCGTTGAGCTGTGGTTGATCTGACGAATTCCATCAATGAAGCGCGCGGCGCCGGGGCCAAAGGCGAACCACGGCTGTCGGTTCCAGTACTGTAAATTGTGCCGACAGCGATGCCCCCGGACCGCAAAACTGGATACCTCGTACTGCTCCAGCCCAGCCCTCGCCAAACGATCAATGGTCCACTCGTACATTTCCGCACACAGTTCTTCATCCGTCTGGTGGAGTTCACGGCGATTGAGCCGGTTCCAGAATTGCGTACCTTTTTCCCACGTTAACTCATAGGTGGACAGATGATCCGGATCGAGCGCCAACGCGGCTTCCACATCCTGTCGCCACAACGCCATGGTCTCCTCAGGCGTGGCAAAAATCAGATCCATCGACACGTCGTCAATGTGCCTGCGGATCAAATCAACGGCGCGGGCGACCTGCGCGGCATCATGGTCGCGCTCAAGCCGTTTGAGTTTTTGTCGATGGAAGGACTGAACCCCAAGACTGATTCGATTGACGCCGTAATCTGCAAACAGCGCGACTTTATCGGCAGCAATGTCCCCCGGATTGCACTCGGTGGTGACTTCAACATTTTCAGTGAACGAAAACCGCGACTGGATCGCCGCAAACAATCTCCGAAAATCCTTTTCCTGCAAATGGCTGGGGGTACCACCGCCAAGAAACAGCGTGTCGATCACCCAGGATTGCTCCAACCAGCCAATTTCTATTTCAATGGCGTCCAGAAAACGCCCGATCAGGTGGTCCCGTCCGGCGATCAAAGAAAAATTACAGTAACCACAACGATGGCGGCAAAACGGAACGTGAATATACAGACTCCCCGGAACAGTCTGGCGGGGATTGAACGCGCGTGCTGAGGCGGGAGTCAAATTCGAATCGCTCGCCATCGGGTCAGATCCAGATCTTCAGTTTCCCACCCAGCATATCCGGCAGCATCTTTTTCACGATTGAGGCCGCGTGCCGGTCGGAATAGCGCGTACTGAAATGTCCTGCGATCACAATTTCGTTTTGGAATTTATCCGCCCGGTCAACGAAATCGTTCAGGTGCATATGTCCGTTTTTATGGATCAAATGTGCCTGGTGATCGGGCGCGATGAAAGTCATTTCGGTAATCAGAATCTTGGTCTGGTAGAACAGCGGGTTGTCATCCAGCCCCTGCGGAGAGGTGTCGCCGGTGTAGCCCACCAAAGGGATACGGATTTCATTGGTAATTTCAACGCCGCGCTGACGAAGGTCGCGAATCTCTTCCCCGGACAGGTCCAGATACTCGGGCTTCAATTTGTTTCGGCGCTCGAAAATCACGTAACCGAAACTGGTGATGGTGTGTTTGGTCTTCAGCACCTTCAGGACCAGCTCGCGTGAAAGGTCAAACTCCATGCCAGCTTCCACGCCAATCAGATCGCACGGCATACGACCGCGATCCAGTCGCTGAAATGACTTGAGCATGGCCCGCACATTTTCGACACTGTCACCGGGAAGGTAGATCTTTGGCGGATCCATTTTCATTAAACGCCGCCGCGCAACGTACAACGGCAGCGCGGCCACATGATCCAAATGCGTATGCGACAGCAACCACGTCGGCACACCCATGAAGTCCCACGGGTGCGCTCCCAGATCAAATCCAATCTTCAGTTCTGGAATCCGCCAGTACGATTGGACCGCAGCACGCGCGTACCCCTCAATGGTCAGGTCACCATGCTTCAGCGTTTTTACCGGAGCGTTATCCAACATCAAGTCTCGGTCTTTACTCAATCTGTCTCCGAATTAATTGGGGTACTGACAACGAGAGAGGATGCTGGCAGGTTTTGCCAATGAATCAACACAGAGGCCGATCGGTATGCTCAGGTTCACCGCCGGATACAAAACCATTTACTTTGCGGCGTCTTTGGAGACTCGCCCAGGCGAACCAGCCTTCTGTTTACCAGTGCCCTTTCTGCCACTGCCCTTGCTGCCAGTGCCCTTGCTGCCA
Source organism: uncultured Pirellulaceae bacterium (assembly GCA_937967505.1). Classification (GTDB taxonomy): domain Bacteria; phylum Planctomycetota; class Planctomycetia; order Pirellulales; family Pirellulaceae; genus Mariniblastus. The sequence goes on from CALCJM010000022.1 coordinate 51,383, forward strand.
GTGCCCTTGCTGCCGGTCCTCGCTTTATCCGTTTTGCCCGTTTTTCTTTTTCCGGTGCGTTCACCGGCGGCGTCAAGGTACAGCTGGGCCGATTGAACCTGCCCGCTGCTGTTCCGCTGAAATGAAATCTTCCCGGCACATTGCTCGAACAGGAACTCTGACTCCGACAGAGCGACCATCTTCATCTTGACGCCGTAAAACTTGCAGTAAATATTCCCGCCATCACGCATCACATGGAAGTCCTGCTGATTGGCTGACTGGTAGGTTCCGGTCAGGGAATCCAGTTTCTCCGCCGGCAGACTGACCGCCGCTGCCGGATAGGGACTCTTGGGAGCGGCGCGTTCGGTCGCCAGTCGCCTGACCCAAATATTTCGATATCGCATCGGATTACCATGATCCTGAAGACGGATCTTGCCGGTGGTTTTTCCGCGTACATAGTGGCGATGTTTGATCCAGTTGGTTGGCCCCAGAACTTCGGTGTTGTCCTGAACCAAAACACCATTGTGCAATACCGTCATGGAAGCGCGCTGCTGTAGGCGGCCATCACCGTCAAATCGGGGTGCCCGGAAAATAATGTCGTAAGACTGCCACTTGCCGGGGCCACGACTGGCGTTGACCAACGGGGGAAACTGACCATAAACCGACGCCGCACTGCCGTCGGCGTACGTCTCATTTTGAAAGCTGTCCAACACCTGCAATTCGAACGAATTCATCAGGAACACGCCGCTGTTACCACGCTGTTGCCCGTCGCCTTTGATCACTGAAGGAGAGGACCATTCAATGTGCAACTGGCAATCTCCAAATTCTTCCTTGGTCATTACCGGGCCAGCTTTGGCGACCGACTCCATCACGCCATCGACGATTTTCCATTTGTCCACGCCTCCGGTCCAGCTATCGAAATTCGTTCCATCAAACAGGACCACTGCATCGCCGGGAGGCTTTACCGAAGGTTGCTCTTCACCCGGATCGACCACTTTGGGTGCGGGCCGCGACCGGTCATGTATCTTCCAGCCAGTTTCCAATTGCCCGTGAGCCTCTAAAGCCCATGTACCAATGAGTGCCATCACAGCCGTGGCGATACTGCGGGAAAAATACTTTGGAAACATCAACAAACGTCCTTCGTTTTCTTGAAAGCCATTGGCAGGAGAAAAAGTTTGAAAATCGGAACACAGACGGTGTAATTTTCAAACCAAAGAATAGTCAATTCAGGGCTAAACGTCACGGACCCTGGAGCAATTATTCGGCAACGACCAACAATTTTGCCTGTTGATCGGGGCGTGATCCCAACGAAAATACGCCCGTAACTGGACGGGCGCGATGCTTCTTTAGTTCGTCATCAATCGGGAATGCTGTCAGCCGGGACAGTCGAGCTGTTGACTTTACGCCACGCGCGCTGCTTCGTCCTGCTTTTGCGCGTAAAAGAAGCGCGCCTGGCCTTGCCAGTCGTCGCGTTCGATCCGGTCGCGAAATGCCAGCAAACGGGAAAACTCCTCGATTTCTTCGGGCTTCCATTCCATAATTTGCTTGAACGTGTAAACGCCAAACTCGTTTAAGCGGGTCTCCAGCACCGTGGCAATTCCCGAAATGCGTTTCAGATCATCACTCGATTCGGGGGCCTCCGTGAAGACCACCCCCCGTGCCGAATCATGCCTGACGCGCCCACCATAGGCCGGATCAAACGAAGACTCATTCAGCTGCTGGATCGCCTGTGTGAAGGAAATCACGGCTGGATCAGGGGCGACAGCAGCCCGGTCACCTTGTGCGGCGATCTCGTTTCGCAAACTGCGGATCGTCTGCTCCTGCACTTCAACGCGCTCTCGCAAGGACCGGTCAGACAGATGTTCGGTCATCATCGAATCCAACCGTGACTGCAACTCCGCCTGGCGACGCAGCGAAATGGCATGCTCATCCCGCAATCTGGCCAGTTCATTGGATTCAGCCTGAAGATGCTTCAACGCGTTTTCCTTGCGAAGCAACTGTTTCTCGAGCCGGGATGCCTGAACTCGGGTTTGCTCCAACAGCCCACTGTCGTCCGCGATTTGCTGATGCGTCCGTTCTTGGTCAACCAGTGCCTGTTGCAGATCAGAAATCTTCCCGTGCAATCGCTCAACCTCATCCCGCAGGTCGTTGCGTTCCCCCTGTAGCTGGCCAATCGTTTCACTGTCCTGTTTCAATTGCGATTGAAGTTGTTGACGGGCCGCTTCGAGATCGCTTGCCAGCTGCGCGCGTTGCGTTTCCAGTTTGACAACCTGCTGCCGATAGTCAGCAGATGTCGACTTGAGCGAATGAGACAGCTCGGTCAGTTGAGTCTCTCGTTCGGCCAGTTGCAAACTTAACCCCTCATATTTTTTCAGCTTTTGGCTTTCCTGCTGTTGGCTGTCATGGAAGCTTGAAATCGATGCGTTGGCTGCCTCCAACTGCTGCCTCAGTTCCAGCACTTCCTGTTCCGCCACCTCGTGCAGCATTTCTACTTCCGTATCGAAATCTTGCTTCTGTTTGTCAGCAGCCTCGCGCGCTTCGGCCAGCTGTTTTTCGTGCTGGGCCGTTTGCGTTTCCAGTTTCGCGCGTAATTCGTTCAGGCGGTCATCGTACCTGGCCTCCATCTCATTTCTTACTTTCAATTCGTGCTTGAGATTTTCCAACGCATCGTCCTGACACTTGCGAAGCCGGTGAATGCTGGCTTCCTGGTTCTCCAGTCGCGCCTGCAAACCCTTGACATTCGTCTGAAAGCTGGAGCAGGAATCAAGGGCCGAATCGCGCTGTGTCAGCACTTTTTCCAGTTGCCCGTTGGCATTGCTAAGCGACAGCACCAGCGATTCAGACTTTTGCCTGAAGGTATCCAGATCGGCACTTTTGACCTGCAGAACATCAACCTGCTGTTGCAGCGATTCGCAGCGCTCCTGTGCTGCGGCCAATTGCTCTCGCAGACTTTCTTTTTCAGAGCGCTCCGAAGCGCACTGGCCCTCCGATTTCTTTAACAGCTCCTTGCTGTGCCGGAGGGCAGTCTCCAGAGAAACGTGTTCCTTCTCCAGGCCCGAGGCATTCTTTTTCGCCACTTCGAGTGTACCGGCATTGGTACGGAGTTCCGATTCCAGTTCCGCCACACGAGCCTCGGCCTTGTGCAACTTCTGCAACTGACGATCCCGGTCGGACGACAGCGTTTTGACTTCCGCCTGGTGTTGAACCAGTGCGTTTTCAGCCACAGATGTCTTCTGTCGCCACCGGCTTTCGAGGCCAGAGATCTTTTCCAGTTGTTGCTGGGTTAACGTGTGGACGGAATCTTCCAGCTTGATTGATTTTTCACGTGTTGCCTGTAGCTGGCCGGTCATCTCTTCGATTTGCCGCGTCCGTTCGGTCAATTGAACTTCCAGTTGCACACGCTCCTTTTCAGCCTGCTCGCGACTGGCCGACCAGTCGTCGCACAACTGCTGTAGCACACCCAACTGCCCGCGCTGACGAGTGAACCGTTCATCAAGGGCGTGATAAGAAGTTTTGGCGGCTGTCAGCGCGTGCTTCATTTCTGCGTTGTGACGAATTAATTTCTGACGCGTAACGTCGTCGTGACGGGAATCACGGTGCCACAAAATATAGCCCACGGCCAGTCCCGAAAAAGCCAAAAAGAGTGCAGGTAGATAGGCGAAAAACATGACGACTCCGTTGTCATTGCGCAACACACCGGTTGCTCCCTCAGATCCACCTGAAGGTCCCGGCTGTGATGTAAAAAAACGTCTACTAGTTCTTGCCTATCGACCCGTCAGGGCTTGCCTCTTCAGGGAAATCGGAAAAATCGGCAATATCCACCAAAGCTGCCCAGTCAGCCCCCGGTCAAACGCCCGTTTGGCAACACAGCGTCGGTGATTCCTTGGCGTTCTTGATGGGTTAGTCGTTTTTTTCCAATTGTAGGTGACAATCATTGAGATATCCTAAAAGTTGGTGTGATATCTCACGTTCGCACTCCCCCTATTCCTCTCAAAACCACATCAACAAGGAAAAACCGTGACAACACTTCGTCGGAACTGGTCGTTCAAAGAAATGCTGCGGCTACCCAAATGCTTTCACCAACGCCCTTCACCGGGCCCTGCACAAGCGCTTCAGGTGGAACTCCTGGAAGAGCGACAGATGCTTTCCACGGTTGAAATTTTTGCTGCCGGAGCAACCGGGCAAGAGAACCTAGAACTGCTGATCGATGGCCAGGTCGTTCAGACGTTTGAAGGAGTTTCCGGCGATCCCGCACTCAGGGATTTCGAAGGGTTTTCCTATCAAACAGCGCGGGAGCTGTCCGCCGATCAAATCAGCCTCCGGTTCGCAAATGACCTCTTCGATCCTGCGACCGGTACAGATCGCAATCTGTTCGTTGACGGCATTATCGTGGACGGGAATATTTTTGAAGCAGAAGATCCGGCGACCTTTGTGACAGCATTCTGGCGCGGCAATGGAATTGTCTCCGGCAATTTGCAAACGGAATCGCTGAATGTGACAGGACAAATGGATTTTTCCTCCTCAGGCATTTCCACCGATACCGCCTCCCGGTTGCGTGTCACCGCCCGTGGCACCACCGGAGAAGAGATCTTCCAGGTGGTTGTCGGTGGGAACGTCGTGCAAACCTTCGGTGTTGAAACGTTCCGGCAAACCTACGAATTCAATACTGACCAGGCACTTACCCTGGATGATATTCAGATTCGGTTCATCAATGACCGGTTCGACGCCGGATCAGGACTGGACCGCAATCTAGTTGTCGATGGCATTGAACTGGTCAATTTGGCTGATGGCACGCGACAAACGGTATCGCCCCTGCAGTACAGTGTGTTTTCCAACGCCACGTTCCGCACGGAGGACGGCATCGTTGCCGGGTTTGGACGTGGCAGTACGCTACACACCAACGGGTTCTTCCAGTTTTCATCTACCGAGGCACGCTCGATTGATGGCTCGCGAAACAATGTTACTGCCGGTTTGTTTAATGCGGGCAGCACCGATTCGGAACTGATCCGCGTTGGCAATTCTTCTCCCGTCTACGGCGGCGATGGCAGTGGCGACCAAATCATCTCCGATGCTCAACGTCCCAACGCCCGTGACATCAGCAATGTCATGTCGGCATCACGCGCGGCGACGCCCAACGCCAGAAATCTCAGCGATATGACCTGGTTGTGGGGGCAATTTATGGACCACGATATCAGCCTGAGTGAAATCAGCGACGGAGCCGAAGTCAATGGCAGCGCTGCGATCGGTATCAATGATCCCGATGACCCAATTGGACCGCGCCCCATTCGTTTCACACGATCAAATTTTGAGACTGACGAAAACGGATTCCGTCAACAGATCAATGATTTGACCGCCTTCATTGACGCCTCCAATGTCTACGGTTCCGATCAGCGTACGGCCGACGCATTACGCTCTTTCAATGGTGGGCGTCTGAAAGTGAGTGCCGGTAACCTGCTGCCGATCGACGTTGACGGCATCAGCACTGACGATGGCATGCTGGGCGTGACGGGCCTGTTCAGTGCCGGTGAATTCCGCGCCAACGAGCATGTCGGGCTGACCGCGATTCACACTCTGTTTGTCCGGGAACACAATCGACTGGCGGGCCTGATCGCCGCACAAAATCCGGGATTCAGTGACGAACAGATCTATCAACTGGCCCGCAAGATTGTCAATGCAGAACTTCAGGTCATCACCTACAACGAATTTCTGCCGGCTCTCTTGGGGGACAGCGCGCCGGCGATCGCCGACTATTCGTACGATGACACGGTGGATCCGGGTGTGCTGAATTCCTTCGCACATGCAGCCTATCGTTTGGGGCATACGATGCTGTCGTCATCATTGAAGCTGTCCGATGGCAGCGGTAATACGGACTCAATCGAATTGCGAAATGCATTTTTCAATCCGGACTTTATCAAACAAGACCCAACCCGGATCGACCAATTGCTACAGGGCATGATCGAACAACGGGCGCAGGAGATCGACACCGAACTGGTCGAAGATGTCCGCAGCTTCCTGTTTGGGCAACCGGGGTCAGGCGGCATGGACCTAGCGTCGCTGAATATCCAACGCGGTCGCGATCATGGCCTGCCAGATTATAATTCACTCCGTGAGGCGTTTGGCCTAGGCCGGATTACCTCCTTCAGCCAGATCACGTCAGACACCGCCATTGCGTCAAGACTAGCCAATGTTTACGGTGGCAACTTCGATAATATCGATCCGTGGATCGGCGGCCTGGCTGAAGACCACCTGCCGGGTTCAAGCGTCGGGCAGTTGTTCACAACCATTATCGCAGACCAATTCACACGATTACGCGATGGCGATCGGCTGTTCTACACCAGCGATACGTTTGGGCTGTACTCGGCAGGTCATTTAAACGATGACATTCGCGCCATTGTCGATCTGGATCAATTATCCCTGACCAGTCTCCTTGAGCACAACACCAACGTTCGCGCACATCAGAATGTGTTCTTCGCCAGCGACAGCGTTCGCAACCGGTTGGTCGTCAACGCGACGGGGCAGGAAGGCAGCGAGCGCTTCCGCGTTCTGGTCAATGGGCAACTCATCGGCACCTACACCGTTGAATCCAACACCAGCCGTTATGAATTTGCAGTGGCGGACAACAACATCGACGAGGTCATCATTGAGTTCGTGAATGATGCGAGCGATCCCTCAACCGGGTTTGACCGCAATCTGACGGTCGATTCGATCCAAATTGACAGCGACACCTTTGAAGCCGAAGATGTCTACTCAACAGGCACGTGGCGGCCGGAAGACGGTATTGTCGCAGGGATCGGTCGGGGCGACACGCTACACGCCAACGGATTTTTTCAGTTCGCATAAGGCAACCGCGCAACTCGCAATCGCGATACGTGCAATCGCGATACATCCAATTGTGCTACATCCAATTTCTATACGGAGCTGTTGGGGAACTGTTCCACTGAAGCAGCCAACAGTACCTGCGCGCCCCGCCGTAGCCATGAGACAGAATCAGACTACAGCGTAAATTTCTTCTTCACTTCTTCCGGAGCTTCGAGGTAGGCCAGTGGTTCCATCGAGCTACCTGCCCTGCCCTGACTGAGGCTGCGCATGGTGTTGGAGTAGCTGAGCAATTCCGCCAGCGGAGCGTCGGCGACGATTTTGGTAAAACCGGCGTGCGTGTCGGTGCTGACGATCTGTGCCCGGCGTTGGGCCAGATCACTGACAAAGTCACCATAATACTCTTCAGGCGTGGTCACCGTCAGTTTCATCACCGGTTCGAGCATCACTGGAACCGCCTTGGAAAGCGCCTCTTCAAAGGCCTCACCGGCAGCGATCGAAAATGCCATCGGCGTCGATTCCTCGGTCGCTTCGGCGTCGATCAACGTCACCTTCATCTTCGCCAGCGGGAAACTGCCAATCGCACCACCACTTTCGCCACGCGCCTTGAGTTCGTCCTTGACCGTTTGCACCATCTCCATGGGCATCGAATCAACGGGTAACTGGCTGCGAATTGCCACGCCGGATTCTGTTTTGTCATCCGGCTCCATCCGCAATTTGATCCGCGCAAATATCTGCTGGCCGTTGACCAAACGATTGCACTGGCCGGTGACTTCCACTTTTTTGCTGACCGTTTCCCGGTAAGACACGCGCGGTTTATGAACCTTCACCTTCAGATTGAAGTCCCGCAGCAACCGGTTCTTAATCACCTCCAGGTGAAGTTCGCCCATCCCGGAGATCAATGTCTGGCCGGTGTCCGGATTCTCTTTGGCCTTGAAAGTTGGATCCTGCCGCTTGAGCAGTTCCAGTACATCAGCCAGTTTATCCCGTTCGCCAGCCGAATCGGGTTCGATCGCCATTTCGATCACTGTTTCAGGGAACTCGATTGACTCCAATAGGATCGGTGATTTCTGGTCACATAGCGTGTCCCCGGTCACCGCAAACCTTGGCCCAATCAAACCCACGATCTCACCGGTGCCGATCGTCTCAATCTGGCCGTCACGCTCTTTGCGTGTGGCGTGGATCTGCCACAACTGAGCCACGTTTTCCTTTTTATCTTGGCCGCTACAGTAGACGCGCGAGTTGCCCTTCAGTTCTCCGGAGTAAATCCGTACCCAGTATAGGTCGCCTGTTTTGGCCGGCAGGATTTTAAACACCAATGCCGAAAACGGCTCCTTGTTGTCCGGCTTGCGGGTCTCTGTAATTTTCTCCTTTTTGGGGTGAGTCCCAATGACCGGCGGGCGCTCCAGCGGGCTGGGCAGATAGTATTTGACACTGTCCAGCACCCCTTGAACGCCGATGCCATGCAGGGCCGATCCGCAGACGACGGGCTGAATGATCCGTTCCAGCGTCCCTTGACGGAGCACTTTCCGAATCAGCTCATTGGGAATAGCTTCTTCGCCGAGCGCCAGTTCGGTCATCTCGTCACTGAGCGTATAGAGGCTTTCAAGCATCTCAGCGCGGGCAAATTCAGCTTCGTCCTGAAGTTCTTCGGGAATTGGCCCTTCCTTGAGGTTCTTGCCCTCTTCTTCGAAGGTCATCAGCCGCATCTTGATCAGGTCAATGATACCGCGAAAGGGGTTTTCGACATGAGCCGGTCCCATACCAACAGGCAATTGGATCGGTACCGGTGTCGCGCCCAGCCGATCCTTCATCTCCTCCAGCACACGCGCGAAATCGGCACCTTCGCGATCGAGCTTATTGATAAATGCGATGCGCGGCACGTTGTATTTATCGGCCTGTCGCCAAACGGTTTCGCTTTGTGCCTCGACACCCTCCCGGGCGCTGAACACGACCACCGCACCATCAAGCACTCGAAGACTACGTTCCACTTCGGCGGTGAAATCCACGTGGCCAGGCGTGTCCAGCAGGTTGATGTGGACGTCTTTCCAGTCAAACGTCACACAAGCAGCGTAGATCGTGATCCCGCGATCCTGTTCTTCGGCGTCATCGTCGGTGGTGGTGGTGCCACTGTCCACTTTGCCGACACGATGTTTGTTACCGGAGATGAACAACATCCGCTCAGTTACGGTGGTTTTGCCGGCGTCGATATGCGCAATAATCCCGATGTTGCGAAGGTTTTGAAGTTTACGAGCCATGGTTGGACCGGTGTGGGCGAGCAAAGTTGTTTGAAGGGGTGGTGGAGAACTGTCTCGAAATCATACCCAAGAGCGCATAAAAAAACCGCCTTGAGAGCAGGTCCACAAAGCGGTTTTTAATTTGGTTTTACCAGGCAAAGTGAGCGAACGCCTTGTTCGCATCTGCCATCTTGTGCGTGTTTTCGCGTTTGGTCATCGCGACGCCCTCACGATTGAAGGCAGCAACCAGCTCGTCAGCCAGACGCAGGTGGGTAGGACGACCTTTTTTGTCACGAACGGCGTTCAGAATCCAGCGGATCGCAAGCGACTGCTGACGGGCACGGCTGACTTGCATTGGCACCTGGTACGATGCACCGCCAACACGCTTGGAACGAACTTCAATGTAGGGCTTGACATTTTCGACAGCCTGAGTGAAGACCTCGATCGGCTCCTGATCAGGAACGCGTTTTTTGATCTCGTCCAGCGCCCGATAGAATACCCCTTGGGCAACGGACTTTTTACCATCCCACATCAGGCAGTTGATGAACTTGCTGGCCAGCAGGGAATCGAATTTTGGATCAGGTCGCAACTGAGTGCGGCTGGCAGTAATATTGCCCATGACAAATTGGTTTCAAATAAAGTTGTGTGATCGTTCAGTCAAAAAATTGGAGGCCATAGACCGGTCAGCTGGCCTAGCCCTTCTTGGCACCATAACGGCTGCGGGATTGCTTACGCTTTTCAACACCTAGCGTATCCTGCGTACCACGCACCACCTGATAACGCACACCAGGCAGGTCACGAACACGACCACCACGGACAAGCACAATCGAGTGCTCTTGCAGGTTATGGCCTTCGCCCGGGATGTAAACGGTAACCTCTTTACCGTTTGACAGACGAACACGGGTAATCTTCCGCAGTGCCGAGTTTGGCTTCTTGGGAGTCATGGTTCGCACATTAAGGCAAACACCCTGCTTTTGGGGGCATTTCTCAAGCACGGGAGATTTGGTGAATTTTCGCTTTTGCTTGCGGCGTTTGCGAATCAGCTGGTTAATCGTTGGCATTCGTATATTTTCCGGACGTGTCGGGGCCTAATCCCCCGGCAAATTGATCTAAGTGGAAGCCTATAAAAATAGTGATGTCTAAAAAACTGTCAACCTCTAAATCGGACAATGCCGCCATCGAATCCATGCTCACCAGGCGAATTGCCATAATGAGACGTAAATTGAGTCCTGAATTCGAACTAGGCGGCGAACCACGCCCAAGCGTGGCTGACCGTTGTCAGACGCCAAACCGCATTCTCGTAAAGCAGCGGCCGCCACCAAACCGTGGACGGTGAAGGTGGAACTGCCCAATATTGGGCTTCCCAAACTCCGGCAAACATCGCCACAAGACATCATCTGGCGACCGGACATGGACGGCCAATCTACGCTACTCCAACGTTTTGGCTACGTTTTGCGGTTTAAGCACGACCTCCGTCGAGCTCATCCTGCCATTTCTGCAATTCATCCCATTTGCCATCAGCGGCCAATTGAGCCTGCTGAGGCCATGTCGCAGGATCGTGAGCGGAGAAATTACCCTCCGCCATATCCAGAACGGCTCGCAGCTGTACCGGAGTGGTACCGGCCAGCGTCTTGAAGCTGTTGATGCCTGAGGCATTCAGCAGTTCTGCGATTTTTGGACCGACCCCCTCGACCTTGGTCAGGTCATCTTTAGTGAGCGGCTTACCCCCATCAAGTTCGTCCTGCCAGACCTGCAATTCACCCCATTTGCCATCGGCAGCCATTTGAGCCTGCGCGGCCCAAGTGCCCGGATCATGGACCGCGTACGTTGGCCCGCCCGCATTGAGAATGGACTGAATTTGTTCGGTTGGTGTTTGCGCCAATTGAGCAAATGTCACGATCCCGCCAGCGTTAAGCAGTTCAGCGATCTTGGGGCCGACACCTTCAATTTTTGCCAGGTCATCGCCGGCGGGTTCGACTGGAGCGGCCTGAGTCACAGGAGCCACCGGTGCTGTCGAATCAGCCGCCATCAGAGACGTCATCCCCGAAGCATCAGGAGCACTCATACTTTCGGTTATTTTCCCTCCGACCAGTTGATCCTGCCAGTCCTTCAACTGAGCCCATTCACCGTTGGCAGCCAACATCGCCTGATCCGGCCAAGTGCCGGGATCGTGATTGGCGTAGCTTGGTCCACCGGCATTGAGAACCGATTTAATATGGTCTGGCGGTGTTTGAGCCAGTTGGGCGAACGATGTGATACCGCCAGCATTGAGCAGTTCGGCAATCTTTGGTCCGACCCCTTCGATTTTCGTGAAATCATCTCCGGCAAGTGAATGCGGGTCGGCCAGCGTGGAAACATCGCCACCGATCAAACCGGCACTGGCTTGCGCCATGGCATTGTCACCCGCGACTTCTGCACCCAGTTCCCCCAGCGATCCCGAGGCTGCCATTGAGCTAAGGAAGTCTGACGGGACATCCGCAGCAGGTGCCGGTGCGTCGTCGGCCAGCGGGTTGGTCGAAGTAGCCGATTCCAACAACGGAAAACTGCTCTCCAGCGATTGTGTTGGCTGTTGTGCCGCCTCGCGCATCGCTTCAAGATTGTACTGAACCTCAGAGTCTTGGAACGTGCGGAAACCTGTCCCCGCCGGAATCAGATGCCCAAGAATCACGTTCTCTTTCAGGCCGACTAGGTTGTCCACCTTGCCCGCCAGAGCGGCTTCCGTCAGAACCTTGGTCGTTTCCTGGAAACTGGCCGCCGAGATAAAGCTGGAGCTCTGTACCGAAGCCTTGGTGATTCCCAGCAACTGGGTACTGTGAGTCGCCGGACGCGGTTTGGTTGACTTGGCTGGCTTGCCGCCAAGCGTTTCGATTTTGGCGTTGGTTTCCTCGAACACATCACGCGGGACAACCTGTCCTTTGCTGAAGTCACTCTCGCCCTTGTCGGTGATCTTGACACACTTGGAGAGTTCTTCGTTGACGGTCTGGAATTCGAACCGGTCACAGATCAGTCCCGGTAGCATTTCGGTGTCGCCAGCCGATTCAATTTTCACCTTACGCAACATCCGGGCGATGATGATCTCGACGTGTTTGTCATTGATCTCCACACGCTGGCTACGATAGACCTGTTGAATCTCGTGACCAAGGTACTGCTGAACCGCCTCTTCACCGGAGACCCGCAGGATATCGTGCGGCACCAATGGCCCGTCGATCAGTTGCTGACCGGCGGTCACGATATCGCCTGAGTGGACCAGGAATCGTTTTCCCGGTGGCACCAGGTGCTCCACCTCAAGCCCACTTTCGCTGCGAACGATAATGGTTCGCTTACCGCGTTTTTTGTCACCCAGTTCGACAGTTCCGTCGATCTCGGCCATCACGGCAGGATCCTTGGGCTTGCGCGCCTCGAAGATTTCTGTCACACGAGGCAAACCACCGGTAATGTCAGAAATACCTGAAGCCTCACGCGGCGTTTCCGCGATTGCAGTACCGGTGGTGATCTTCGCACCTTCCTTCACCGTAATGTTGGCGCGCTCAGGCAGATAGTAAACATCCAGTGCGTTACCGTCCTTGTCTTCGATCACGATCTGCGGATGCAGGTCGCCTTTAAAATCAATAATCGTACGGCGAATGGTACCGGAAGCTTCCTGCTCCATCTGCATCGTTTCGCCTTCGATGATGTCTTCAAATCGCACCTTGCCATCGACCTCGGACAGAATCGGAGCGGCGAACGGATTCCAGCGACACAGCACACCTTTGGCTTTGACTTTCCCACCTTCGGCAACCGCCAGCGTGGCACCGGCGGGAATTTTGTGTGACTCCAGTTCGCGTCCACGGTCATCACAGATCGCAATTTCCGCGTTCCGATTCAACACCACCGTGTCGCCGTCACCGTTAATTACCGAACGCATGCGAATCAGTTTGACGATCCCCCCCTTGGTACAACGCTCTTCGTTTTTCTCGGTGGATGTATTGGCCACACCACCGATATGGAACGTACGCATTGTCAGTTGGGTTCCCGGTTCACCGATCGACTGGGCCGCGATGATACCAACGGCCATGCCTTCTTCCACCATATCGCCGGTCGACATGTCCATGCCGTAACACTTGCGGCAAACTCCCAGTGGTGCATCGCAAGTCATTGGGCTGCGAACCTGAATTTTTTCAAGCCCCATGTCCTCGATCTTCCTAGCAATCTCTGGAGTGATCATCTGCGATTCCGCCACGACCACCTCGTCGGTAATCGGGTTCACGATGTTCTGGCGTGACACACGACCGTTGATTGCGGTGGCCAGTCGAACCTCGACTTGCTCGCCCCGGAAAATGACTCCCTTGGTGATTCCCTGCGTCGTCCCGCAGTCCTCCATAGTAACGACAACGTTTTGGGCGACATCGGCCAGCTTACGGGTCAAGTAACCCGAGTCAGCCGTTTTCAACGCCGTATCGGCCAGACCTTTACGGGCACCGTGCGTGGACGAGAAATACTCCAGAACCGACAGGCCTTCACGGAAGTTCGCCTTGATTGGCGTCTCGATAATCTCACCGGTCGGTTTGGCCATCAAACCACGCATACCGGCCAGCTGCCGAATCTGTTCGACACCACCACGAGCCCCCGAGTGAGCCATCAGATAAACCGGGTTCACATACCCCATGCCGCCACGATCATCGTCCTTCATGGCCTGCATCATGACGCCGGTAATCGCCTCGCGGGCGTGCGTCCATTTTTCCAGCACTTGGTTGTAACGCTCTTTTTCGGTGATCACACCACGTTCGTATAACTTGCGAAGCTTAATGACATCCTTTTCCGCTTCCGCAATGATGGTTTCCTTCTCATCCGGTGTCACCAAGTCATCGGTCGCAAACGACAGCCCCGATCGGGTGCTCTCGCGGAACCCCAACTGGTTCATGTCATCCAACAGCCCAATGGTCTCGCGTCGACCAAGACTCTGGTAACAATCTGAAATCACAGTCGCCAGATCACCGCTCTTGAGCGGGTAATTATAAAAATCCATCCCTGCGGGCAACATCATGTTCATCATGATCCGGCCGTAGGAAGTCTCAATGATCTGGCTGGGGATCCGTTGTTCATTTTCTCCGGTGCGAATGTACCGGCCGTCAGAAATACGAACCTTGATTTTCGCATGCAGCTTGATCACCCCCTGAGCAAACGCATGGTCGGCTTCATCCAAAGACGAAAACACCATGCCTTCACCTTTCTGGTTGGGCAGCATCAACGTGATGTAGTAACAACCCATCACGGTGTCCTGTGACGGGCTCATAATCGGCCGTCCATTGGACGGTGCAAAAATATTGTTCGTCGAAAGCATCAACGTGTGCGCTTCCACCTGGGCTTCAATCGAAAGCGGCAAGTGGACAGCCATTTGGTCACCATCGAAGTCCGCGTTGAACCCCTTACAAACCAGCGGGTGCAGGTGAATCGCATTGCCTTCCACCAACGTCGGTTCAAACGCCTGGATTCCCATCCGGTGCAGCGTCGGAGCACGGTTGAGCATCACCGGATGATTCTTGATCACCTGTTCAAGAATATCCCAAACCTCTTCATCCTTCCGCTCCAGCATCTTTTTGGCGGATTTGATGGTGTCGGCGTGCCCCAATTCCTTCAGCTTGCGAATGATAAATGGCTGAAATAACTCCAACGCGATCTTTTTGGGCAAACCACACTGATGCAACTTCAGGCGGGCACCAACAACGATCACCGAACGGGCCGAGTAATCAACACGCTTGCCAAGCAGGTTTTCGCGGAATCTTCCCTGCTTACCTTTGATCATGTCGGTCAGCGACTTCAGCGGTCGGTTGCTGCTACCGAGCACCGGACGCTTACAACGGTTGTTGTCGAACAGCGCATCGACTGACTGCTGAAGCATCCGTTTTTCGTTGCGGATAATGACTTCCGGAGCGTTTAGATCAACCAACTTTCGCAGGCGATTGTTGCGGTTAATGATCCGGCGATACAAATCGTTCAGGTCACTGGTCGCGAAGTTCCCCGAATCCAGCAGGACCAGTGGACGCAGATCCGGTGGAATCACGGGAATCACGTCCAGCACCATCCACTCAGGCTTGTTGTCGCTGTCACGGATCGATTCCACGATCTTCAGGCGGTTGGTCAGATCCTTGCGTTTCTGCTTGGAACCTGTCTCTGCCAATTCCACGCGCAGATCGTCCGACAGAGCAACCAGATCAAGATCACCCAGCAGTTCACGTACTGCGTCGGCACCCATATTGGCGCGGAAGCTACCTTCGCCAAATTCCGCACGAGCGGCTTTGTATTCCTCTTCGCTAAGCAGCTGTTGTTTTTCGAGATCCGTTGTGCCGGGGTCGGTCACCACGTAATCCTGAAAATAGATCACTTTTTCTAGGCTGCTGGTCTTCATGTTCAGCAGATTCCCCAACCGCGACGGCATCGCCTTGAAGAACCAGATATGAACAACGGGTGCGGCCAGTTCGATGTGGCCCATACGCTTGCGACGAACGCGCGAGTGAGTCACTTTCACACCGCAGCGATCACAAATCATGCCTTTGTACTTCATGCCGCGGTATTTACCGCAGGCACATTCCCAGTCCTTTTCAGGACCGAAAATACGCTCGCAAAACAAACCGTCCTTCTCGGGCCGGTAGGTTCGATAGTTGATCGTTTCGGGCTTTTTGACTTCGCCCATCGACCAGCTGCGGATGTCGTGGGGACGCGCCAAAGAGATTTTGACCGAAGCGTAATCGTTAATGCGATCGTAGGTGGGGTCGGCAGTCGCCATATTCACCAGCTCCTATTTTGTATTCGTGATTGTGTCGGGAATGAATGTCGAATCAATGTTGGGTCGGCCGCTGTGATTGTCAGCAACCCTAGGTTGTCCGGGTCAGTCCATCCCGCAGGTCGCTTTTGACCTTCAGGATGTGAGTAACACCTGCGCTACCGCGGAGAATTAGCCGCGTCGTTTTTCCAGCTGCATGTTCAGCGCCAGGCCGCGAATCTCGTTGGTCAACACGTCGAAACTCGCTGGCGTGCCGGCCTCGAGTGTGTTTTCGCCTTTGACCATCGATTCGTAAATCTTGGTACGCCCTTCCACGTCGTCCGATTTTACGGTCAACAGTTCCTGCAGGATGTAGGCGGCACCGTAAGCTTCCAGCGCCCAAACTTCCATCTCGCCAAAACGCTGCCCACCGAAACGGGCCTTTCCCCCCAGCGGCTGCTGGGTAATCAACGAGTAAGGTCCTGTGCTGCGGGCGTGAACTTTATCATCTACCAGGTGATGCAGTTTCAACATGTAGATATAACCGACTGTGGTTTCCTGGCCGCAGCGTTGGCCAGTTCGACCGTCGTACAGGAAGTGCTTGCCATGCCGCGGCAGACCGGCCTCTTCCAGACAGTTATTGATGTCTTCCTCGGAAGCACCGTCAAACACAGGCGTCAACGCCTGGAAACCAAGTTTCGAACCGGCCCAACCAAGGTGCGTTTCAAGGATCTGTCCCACGTTCATCCGCGAAGGCACGCCCAGCGGATTCAGCATGATCTGAATCGACGTGCCATCCTCCAGATACGGCATGTCCTCGACCGGCAAGATTTTGGAGATCACACCCTTGTTTCCGTGACGGCCAGCCATCTTGTCGCCCACCGAAATCGTCCGCTTGGTCGCGATGTAAACCTTTACCATCTGCAACACACCGCTGCGAAGTTCATCGCCGCGTTTCATGCTGTTGACCTTGCGGTCACGCTGCTCAATGGCACGCTCGACCGTCGGCCAGTGAGCCGAATAGATCTTTTTGACCTGCTTGATGCGATCTTCGCTCCGCATTCCCTCGGTCAACTGTTTCAGGCGGAAATACTGTGCCTTCTCGGCAACGAATTTCGGATCCTGATCCTTGACCAAAGGTGTCTCGTCCTCGTCTGTCAGCGTTTTTCCAACGACCCCTTCGATCTCGCTGATCATCTCACCAAAGACGCGCGCGATTTCGTTGTTGCCATCTTCTTCGGCCGATGCAAGATCCTTTTCGAAGACCTTGCGTTCCTCGTCGGACAGGCTGATGCGGCGGGAGAATCGCTGCGTGTCAATCACAATGCCCTCGATACCGGAAGAAACCTCCAGTGAATCGTTTTTGACATCTTCACCGGCGCGACCAAAGATCGCATGCAACAGTTTCTCTTCGGGGGTCAGTTCGGTTTTCGATTTTGGTGAAACCTTACCAACCAGAATGTCGCCCGGTTTCACATAAGTCCCGGTTCGAACAATTCCGCTTTCGTCCAAATTACGAAGCGCTTTTTCGCTGACATTGGGAATGTCGCGTGTGAACTCTTCCTGCCCCAGTTTCGTGTCACGCACCTCGATATCGAACTCTTCGATATGGATCGACGTGTAAGTGTCATTTTTCACCAGCTCTTCACTAATGATGATCGCATCTTCATAGTTGCAACCATCAAAAGACATAAACCCAACCAGCACATTACGTCCCAGTGCCAGCTCCCCCTTATAGGTGGCCGCACCGTCGGCAATGACCTGGCCTTTTTCCACGCTTTCGCCAGGCTTGATCAGAGGCTTCTGGTTCTGACAGGTACGCTCATTGAGTCCCACATATTTCTTCAGCGGATACTCGTCGTTACCGATCCGGATCACCGTCGAATCCACATAGTTCACCTTGCCGGCACGACGCGCCTTGATGATCATGCTGGAATTCTGGGCAACCTGACGCTCCATTCCGGTACCCACGATCGGTGGTTCAGCCACCAACAGCGGAACCGCCTGACGCTGCATGTTGGATCCCATCAACGCACGGTTCGCATCATCATGCTCGAGAAACGGAATCAAACCAGCCGACACACCAACCATCTGGGCTGGCGCGATATCCATGTAAGAGACCTCTTCAGGAGCCGCCAATTCAAAGTCAGCCCGGAAACGGGCGATAATATTCCCCCCCAAGTGCTTGTTCGGAACAATCGAGCCATCGGACACAGGCGTGTCCGCCGGTGCGACGTATGCCTCGGTTTCCTCATCCGCGCGAAGCCATTTTACCTCGTCGGTAACTTTCCCTTTTTTCACAACCGAATATGGCGTCACCAAAAATCCATAGTCATCGACACTGGCGTAGATCGCCAACGATGAAATCAGACCAATATTGGTTCCTTCAGGTGTCTCAATCGGACAGATACGACCGTAGTGAGAAATGTGAACGTCACGTACCTCAAATCCGGCGCGCTTACGGTTCAGTCCACCCGGACCGAGAGCCGACAGGCGGCGCTCATGTGTCAGCTGTGATAGCGGGTTGGTCTGATCGACGACCTGAGACAGCTCACCACGACCAAAGAAGTAGTCAATCGCCGCCGAAATACTCTTGGGGTTGACCAACGAGCGCGGCGTCATGTCATCGACCTCTTTTTGCGTCATCCGGTCCTGAACAGTACGGCGCAGCTTCAGAAAGCCCTTCCGCATCTCGTCACAGGCCAGTTCGTCAATCGTTCGCAACCGCCGGTTGCCCAAGTGATCGATATCATCGATATGAGCATCCGTTCCGGGTGTGGACAGGTCAAGGATATATTTGATCGATGCCATGATGTCATCCGGACGCAGCGTCATATCTTTTTCGCTAACGTTCAGGCCCAGTTTCCGGTTGATGCGGAAACGCCCAACCCGACCAAGCCGATAACGATCGGTGTCGAAGAATTTCTCATGGAACAGTTTGCGGGCACGCTCCAGTGCCGGCGGGTTCCCGGGACGCAGACGCTGGTAAATTCGCAGCAACGCCTCTTCGTGGCTGGAAGTGTTGTCCTCGACCAGTGAATTAAAGATCAATGGCGATTTGGGAGCATGCATGATCTCGATCACCTTGAGATCCGAAGTGCAAATCGTCTCGGCGGCATCTTTGGTAATCTTCTTGCCTGCCTCAACGATAATCTCGCCAGCACGATCCGAACTGCCCGGATAGACGATATCATCAACCGCAATTTTCCCTTCCAACTTGGCGACGCTACGACCGTCAACCACTTTGACTTTCATGGTTTCGTAGAACGCACGAAGGATATCGGAATCTTCGCTGTACTTCGGATCCATCGCCCGCAACAACGTCAGTGCTGAAAACTTCCCGCTTTGGTCGATGCGGACGGTCAGCGCGTCCTTCTTCGTAACATTGACCTCAATCCAACTACCGCGTTCGGGGATCACACGGCAGGAAGGCATCTTGCGATCGGTCGTCGTATCAGATTCAAGAACGAAATCGATACCCGGACTACGATGCAACTGGCTGACGACAACACGCTCGGCACCGTTGATGATGAATTCACCACCGCCCATCATGATCGGAATGTCACCTAGGTAGACCTCCTCTTCGACCGGCTGCTCTTTATCCAGCCGCAGCCATACGCGAAACGGCTGACCATAAGTCAATCGCAACTGGCGACACTCCTCCGGTGTAAATCGCGGTTTACCCAGCTCGTAACGAACGTAGCTGAGGCTCAGCTTTTCGTCATAGCTTTTGATTGGAAAAATTTCCTGCAGGACGCCTTCGATACCATGCCGCTTACGGGCTTCGGGATCGCCTTCGTTTTGCAGAAACGCTTTGTAGCTGTGCGTCTGAATTTCTGTCAGATCTGGCGGGATATGATAATCGCGTCCGCTACCAAATGTGCGTACCGTTTTCGGCTGTAATCTTCGTTCGACGGGGGTTGCCATGTGCGCAGAATCTCCGGATCAGATTTAGGCAATAAAGTGACGACGACCATGGCCGCCACAACTCAAGAAACGAACTACCAGCGTAGACAAACGGGCACACACGACAAATCCTAGCTGCAAACCACCGACTGGCATGCTTTCGATTCGATGACCAAGTGTGCGATTGAAACGCATTCAGTTCCCGGGGAATAAATTAAACCTTCGACATTCAGGTAAACAAAAAAGCTGGGGATTGCGATTGCACAATACCGGGCCGGTTCGTACCGTTACAACAAGAAAGGCTTCAGAGCCCGGAACTTGCCGTTATCTTGAACTGTCTAAAAACAGGTTTTAACAGGTTTTTGCATTTTCATATCAGCAAAATGTGGTGGTTAAACTCGCCTTCTGAATCTCCTGACCGAACCGTGATCCGGTCCAAGCTAGACACACTCCTAAGGCAAACTTCCTTCCGCAATTTAGCTATGTTATAACCGACCAACCCTGCTACGGGCTACACCGGTTCCTGACCGCTTATCTGGTTTGAGCAACATTTCGAAACGCTTCACGGCGACCAACAAGCCAAATTGACGCTGGAGAACGGTAAAAGTTCACCAAACACCGGCCAAAACCGGATACTGCGTCATTCTGTCTAAGGCAACCACCTGAATCCTTCCCCGGTAGCAAACGCCAAAACCACTGGCCATCAACGGAGAAAGACTGGACCGTTACCGGACCAGTCATTTTTCTCGTATCCGGGCGCTTTTTTTCAAAAAAAATGGGAAGTCAGTATTCGAACTTCCACCCCGCCCGGGGTCAGCTTGATCAAACCGCGCTTCATTCAGCCCACTCATTATCCTAGCAGGCTAAACCTCAGCATCTCAAAACAGTCAAAAGCGATGCATTGACTACTTGAGTTCGATGCTACCACCGGCAGCCTCGACATCAGCTTTGATTTTGTCGCACTCTTCTTTGGAAGCACCTTCCTTAAGAGTGGCAGGACAGCCTTCGACCATCTTCTTGGCGTCCATCAACGAAGCACCAGTGATCGTCTTGACGACCTTGACGACATCCAACTTCTTGTCGCCGAATCCGGTCAGGACTACGTCGAATTCAGTCTTGACTTCGGCAGCTTCTTCACCACCGCCACCGCCACCACCGGCCACCATCACGGCACCACCAGCAGCAGCTTCGATCTTGTGCTCTTCCTTGAGGTACTCGCTCAACTCACGAGCTTCCTTCAAGGTCAAACCGGCGATCTTGTCTCCCAGCTCTTTGGCGGCTGCGGAAAATTCCATTGTTGCTTCTTCTGACATCTCATCAAACCTTTCAAATTTAGTCGGGCGTCTGGCTGCTGAAGCCGATGCTGACTAAAACCTAGTTACGCTTTTGATCAACTACGATAAAATTTATTCTTCTTTGTCGGCCAGCGTTTTGACCTGAGCGGCCAATTGTCCGCCAGGGCCTTTCAGCTGCGCCACCAATTGTGCACCCGGGCCAAGCACTTGCCCAACCAACATGCTCAACTGCTCCTCGCGGCTTGGCCATTTACTGACCATCTTGACAGTGGCAGCATCCATTTGCTCACCATCCATCACACCTCCGCGAGCGGAGAATTTCTCAAATGACTCTTCGTCCTTGTCCAGATCGACCGCTTCCTTCACCAGCGCGACGAAATCGTCGCCACCCCACATAATCGCGGCCGTCCCTCCAACACCTTCAAATGCGGGTGCAAGCGACTTACCCGCAAACGCGCGACGTGCAAGGCTGTTCTTAACAACCATCAGGCGAATGCCCTTGGAACGCAGACGCTTGCGGAGATCGCTGGTGGAATTGGCGTCCATCCCGATCACATCGGCAACAACGCACTCCTCAACGCCATCTAGGCGACCGGCCAAATCCTTGGTCAGCAAGTCTTTTACGTATTTACTCATGATTGTTCTCTATCAAATATGGCCTTGGCGACAAACTGTTGGCAACAGCCCGAAACCCCAAAACCCAAACATTCAAAATTGCTTCAATTAACAACAGGCGCGGACGACGTGACGACACCCTTCCTGCCAACATCAACGACAAATCCGTTGCCATTCTCGTCACCAGCCGGAACCACGCCCCTAGGCGGCGACCGGGACACCCGGGCTCATAGTGGCGGCCAGCGATATCCCCTTAACGTAAGTCCCTTTGATCGAAGTCGGCTTTAGCGTTTCGATGAAGTTCAAGAATGCTTGAATGTTCTCTTCAAGTTGCTTCTCGGAAAAACTCATGCGCCCCACTACCGCGTGAACGTTACCACCGGCGTCGTTACGAAACTCGACCTTACCCGCTTTGTACTCTTTCACGGCCTTGACAACATCCGGCGTGACTGTGCCAGCACGCGGTGAAGGCATCAAGCTACGCGGACCAAGCACACGCCCCAGTGGACCAACAACGCCCATCATATCAGGGGACGCGATGCAAACGTCAAAGTCAAACCAGCCGTCCTGAATCTTTTTGGCCAGCTCCTCTTGACCAACCTCGTCCGCCCCCGCTTCCTTGGCCGCTTCCGCATTGGCGTCGCGTGCAAAAACCACCACGCGCTGCGTCTTACCAATGCCATTTGGCAAAACCAGAGAACCACGCACAAGCTGGTCAGCCTGCTTGGCGTCGATGCCCAGACACATGTGGATTTCGACCGTCTGGTCGAACTTGGTGCCATCAAAGCCCTTCAAAATGCTGACGGCTTCGGTCAACGCCACCGGAGCTTCAGGGACTTTTTTCAGCAGTTCTTTATATCGTTTTGACTGTGCCATCTAAATCTCAACTCCAGAGAAAGCTTGGGACTCTCTGTTTTTGCAAATTGGTTTTGTTGCAGTGCCCCTTCTTGAGACAACTGAAGACCAAATCCGGGTTTTCGGCGCTTTTTAGCCCTCGAAACCATGGAAAATGATCAAAGGTGGTGTTTTTGAAGGCGGTATCTTAGAGATGTTGCCAAAAAACGGTAGGCGAAAACCCGGCCAGACGGCCAGAATCGCAAATTTCGGAAAAACGGGGACTAACCTTCGACGACAATGCCCATGCTGCGAGCAGTACCCTCGATCATGCGGCAGGCGGTATCCATGTCACTGGCATTCAAATCAGCCATTTTCTTGTTACAGATGTCCTCGATCTGAGCCCGAGTCACGGTACCGACCTTGGTACGGTTGGGAACCCCCGAACCGGACGCGATACCCGCTGCCTGCTTCAACATCGCCGCTGCGGGCGGGCTCTTGGTGACAAAGTCGAAAGAACGATCATTGTAAACGCTAACAATGACCGGGATCGGAGTGCCGTTGTACTCCTTGGTCCGGTCATTGAACTGCTGAACGAACTGGCCAAGGTTAATCCCGAACTTACCCAAGGAGGTTCCCACAGGAGGTGCAGGCGTTGCCTGACCACCGGGAATTTGAAATTTCGCTTGACCTGTTAGCTGCTTTGCCATTTGACTTCTCTCGACAATTCTCTGTATGTGTGTGCTTCGTTGAGCTCGAATTCTATTTAACTGACCAGTTTGTCAACCCATTTTTCGCCACGGATAAACCGGCCGGACCAAAAGTACACGCACTGGCGGTCGCTGCCGGCGCGCTTAACCCACTTTTTCTGCGTGCCAGTGATCCATGTCCACCGGGTTGGGGCGACCAAAGATATCGATCATGACCTCGATGCGACCGTTGCGTTCATCAATGTTGGAAATATCGCCTTCGTAATTCTGAAAGTAACCTTCCTTGATCCGAACACGTTCGCCAATCTTGAAAGGAATGGCCGTTTTGATTTGCTCTTCCTCGCCCTGCTCCTCGGGACGGGCCGCATTCAAAATCCGGTCGATCTCGACCTGCGACAGGGCGACCGGCGCTCCAGAGGCTCCCGCAAAATCTCCAATGCCCGTTGTCTCACGAACCAGAAACCATGAATCATCATTAATCGCCATATTGACGACAATATAGCCGGGGTACAGTTTGCGTTTGGTGATCTTCTGTTTGCCGGCCTTGGTGAACTCACGCACATCTTCGGTCGGCACCAACACGTCACCAAAATAATGCTCCATCCCCGCCTGAGCAACCTGTCGCTTAAGCGCCTCGCAGATTCCCTTTTCCCGGTTCACCTGAACCTTGAGAATGTACCAGTTCATCTCGACCGAATCATCAACAACGGGAGCTTCCTCAACGAACTCCTCCAGCGGACTGACATCCTCGTCCTCCGCTTCCTCTTCTTCGTAATCGTCGTCAACAATATCGTCCGCAGAAAACTCAAGATCGACGGGCTCCGCCGACTCCCCTTCAGCCTCCTCGGCTTCCTCAGTCTCTTCAACGCTTGAGCCATCTTCAGCTTCAGGGGCATCTTGGCTGACTGGTTCGCTAGCGCTGCCGGCATCGCCCGCATCAGCAACAACCGAACCTGCGGTCGCATCAACCCCAACCGCCTCGCCGGCGTCAGGATCTGCATCTACTGGCGCGACTCCCGTCTCCGGCAGGGCCTGCACCGATGCAGCCTCTTCTGTGGTCAGCTCTTCACCTGAATTGTTTTCGTCAGCCATCGACTTGTCTTATCCCGAGTAACGGATTCCCAGTATTTGAAACAGCACTGTCCAGATAATGTCGAACACGTACAGGAACAATGCCATAGCAAAAATCACGAAGATCACAACTACCGTCGCGCGCTTCAGTTGATCGGTGCCCGGCCACGTGACCTTGTTCAATTCAGCCTGAACAGAAATCAAAAAATCGGTAAACTTCGGGTAATTGACCACACGATAACCGAACCAAATACCGGCCACCGCAATCACCGTACCCAGCCAGAAATTACCGGACGGCAAAAAACTGGCGCTGGCAAACTCACGCCCAATCAGCACCGCCAGAATGGCAACCGACAAAAATGTCAACTGCCGAACCAGCCGCCCCTGCTTGGGCTTATACAACCCCGCCTGAAACAGTTGGCTGACCAAACTGCCACCGCTTTCGCTCTCTTTTGCAACTGAACTCATTGATTTCCCCAAATATCGACGGGCCTGTCGAAAACGGATCACTCAGAACCGAGTGGCCTTCACCCATTTAACTTTCCCTAGCAGGGGCGGAGGGACTTGAACCCGCAACCGCTGGTTTTGGAAACCAGTGCTCTGCCAATTGAGCTACACCCCTGGATGACTTAAGACGACCTCTGAATTAACTAAAAGCGTCCCGCGAAAACGAGACGCTTTATAGATGGCTGTTTTAAATCGGGCCAACCGCATATACGATTGACCAACCCTGACTTGGTCAAAGGGTAACTTAGTCGTTCAGCTTGGTCACAACACCAGAACCAACCGTACGGCCACCTTCGCGAATCGCGAATCGGATACCTTCGTCGATCGCAATCGGCTTCTGTAGTTCGACATTGATTTTCACATTGTCGCCAGGCATACACATTTCTGCATCAACCAAGTTGGCCGTTCCCGTTACGTCCGTGGTACGGAAGTAAAACTGAGGACGGTAACCGCTGAAGAATGGAGTGTGACGCCCGCCCTCTTCCTTGCTCAAGCAGTAAATCTCTGCCTCGAACAACTTGTGCGGAGTAATCGAACCCGGCTTGGCCAAAACCTGACCACGCTGAATTTCTTCACGCTTGACACCACGCAACAGGCAACCGACGTTATCGCCAGCACGACCTTCGTCCAAAATCTTGCGGAACATCTCGACACCAGTACAGGTGGTCTTACGAGGCTCAGCTTCTAGGCCGATGATTTCCACTTCCTCACCAGTCCGCAGAACGCCACGCTCGATACGTCCGGTAGCCACGGTTCCACGACCTTCGATCGAGAACACGTCTTCGATCGCCATCAGGAAATCCATATCCTCATCACGCTTCGGCTCAGGGATATACGAATCAATCGCATCCATCAACTCGCCAATACAAGCGGCTTTTTCCGGGTTGGAAGGATCTTCCAGCGCCGGCAGAGCACAACCGCGAATGATTGGAACGTTGTCGCCATCAAAATCGTACTTGGACAACAACTCGCGCACTTCCATCTCGACCAATTCCAACAACTCTTCGTCATCGACCAGATCGCACTTATTTAGGAAGACAACCAGCGCAGGAACATCAACCTGGCGAGCCAACAGAACGTGCTCTTTTGTCTGAGGCATTGGTCCATCAGCAGCAGACACAACCAGAATCGCACCATCCATCTGGGCGGCACCGGTAATCATGTTCTTGATAAAGTCAGCGTGCCCGGGGCAGTCAATATGAGCATAGTGACGATTGTCTGTCTCGTACTCAACGTGGGCAACTGCGATCGTCACCGTCTTTGTTTCGTCACGAACGGTACCGCCCTTGGCGATATCCGAATAATTCTTGGCTTCCGCCAAACCCTTTGCTGCCTGAACGGCAAGAATCGACGCAGTGGTTGTCGTTTTGCCATGGTCAATATGACCAATGGTTCCAACGTTTACGTGCGGCTTTGTCCTCTTAAATTCTTCCTTGG